>JAIERC010000498.1 GCA_019747165.1 Sphingomonas sp.
CCAACGCCAAGACGATCCTGTTCCCGGTAGAAGCGACGCAATTAATCGGCACGCTGGGCGGCATCGGCGCGCTGACCCGCGAGGCTCTGGGGGATCATGCAACGATGCCCCCTGCCCCGCCAACGCCGCCCGCGCCGCGCCGTGGGCCATTTGAGCCGCAGGACCAGTGACGCTGGACGCTTTGATCGCCAACGCCGCGCTGTTGTGGCTGGGCGCGGCGATCCTGCTCGGCGCAGCCGAACTGATGGTGCCCGGGGTTTTTCTGGTGTTCTTGGCGATTGCCGCCGCGATTACGGGGCTGGCGGTGTTCGCCCTGCCGGTGTTGCCGCTGTCGGCCCAGCTGGTTGCTTTTGCTTTATGGAGCGCCGTGTCGATCCTGATCGGCAAGCGCTGGTATCATGATTATCCGGTCGCCACCGCCGACCCCCTGCTCAATGATCGCGGCGCGCGGCTGATCGGCGAGCTAGTGACGGTGGTGACCCCGATCATCCAGGGTGAAGGTCGCGTGAAGGTCGGCGATGGTGAGTGGATCGCGATCGGTGCCGATGCCGCAGCGGGGGAGCGGCTGCGGGTGACGGCGATCCGCGATGGCAAGCTGGTGGTTGCGCCGCAGATCATGCTCGATTGATTTGCACGGAGGTGCGACCTTCGGTGGTGCGTGACGCCCTCCCTTCAGGCTGAGACTTTGCAGCGAAAGGGGGTCCGTAGGTACGTATTTTATGGCATGACAAGAAATACGATCCAGGGAAAGGCCGTCGCCCATGTCGCTGCGTCGACCGCATCGGCAGCTTCAACAGTGGCAGCCCCCGTTTCAACGGTATGATCCCGGAAGAATTGACGCGCTAGAGCATCGTGCGTTTGATCTGACCCGTTCGTGCTGAGCGAAATAGAACCACATGGCGAACCGCTTGGCGTTCGACTTCGCTCAGGCCCAAAGGAGGTGACTCAGATTTGGTGCACCGTGGACTAAACGGTAGCGGGGCCGGACACCGACCGCCCGCCGCGCCGACTTACTGCTTGCCGCCGAACAAACCGCCGGCCAGCCCGGCCAGGTCATTGAGCGGGTTACCGTCCCCGTCCTGATCGAGCATGCCGCCAATTCGGCCCATCACGCCAGCCCGCGAGCGCTACCAAGCACCGTTGCGGTTGGCGCGCCGCCTGCGGCACCGGCAGTGTTGTTCTATCCGCCACTAGCGACAACAAGGTCTTTCTGTTCAAATTCCCCCACAAACGGCACCAATGCATCCGGAGCCGCTTTCGGAATTGCCGGGACCGCCGGCTTCGGCGCGCCGGACGCCCTGTCATCGACCGGCGTTCCATTTGCGACGATCGGCAGCATCGCCAGATCCCAATTGCCTCGCTTGATCTCGCGCAACAAGTCGCGGGTACGATAGGCGGAGCTCCTAAGTGCTGGCTTCGCATGCGTGGAGAGCCATTTGTTCCGGACGTCGACATATTGCGAAATCCACCTCTTCTCGTCGCCCCCCTTTTTTGGGGTCGCTTCGCCAAAGCGCGAACGCAGAAAATCCAGAATCGAGCCGCTGTGGATGAACGAATCGTAGATAACGAGCATGGAGAGCGCGAGCGTGAAACCATTGGTTTGTGCCCATTTGCGGGCCGGCTCAAAATAGAGCTGATCGAAAAACTTGTCCTGCGTGGCTCCCATGATCGGGTCTTCCATGCCCGCACGGCGCAAAAGGCTCTTGAAGGGGGCATTGTCGACCAGGGCGACCTTGCCGATAAGTTTGACATAGGGGCTCAACTCGCCGGCAAATTTTCCCGCAGCGCCGACATACATTTCAATCAGCTTGCCGAGATTGCCATATTCCGTCGTTTGGGAACGACCATAGGTGATCTGGCGGATGTTGTGCGGGCCATCGTCGTAGATACTGATGGCACCGTACTTTCCCTTGATCGTTCCGGTTTCAAAAACATTGATAACATGATCGCAAATCAAGCGCTGACTGGGAGTTATTCTCATATTTCCCTCCTGAGTCCGTAAATCACCGTCGAATTTTATCAAACCGCGATAATAAAAATCATGTGTGCGTCTAAATTTCCAACATTAAAAGAGATTTTTCATCAAAAAATTATTTAAGTTTTGAATAATATATGCCATTAGATAAAATATAGTAAAATAGTCTATTTCAAATTGCGATATATTTGTGAAAGTCAACAAATATCATAGGATAAATATTATATATTAGCGCGAGATAAGATAAATTGATTTATTGAACAGAAAATTTATCTAAATCTATCTTGTTAGAACGACCTCAAGCGAGAAAAACCGTGAAAGGCCAGTCGCATATAATATCGTTGACGCGGTTTATTTCAGCGCTTGTTCAGCGAACGCAAAAGCGGGCGCTGCGGCGCCACCGATGACGGCATAACAAGGCAAGCCATTCCTGGTGGCGTCACGCTCGCTTCAATCAGCCTGCGGATTTCCCTTGTCCACGACGTCTTGATTGACGCGATGGGGATCGCCAAAGCGCCAACGGTAATAGCCCCCTGGGGCACCAGCGACCAGGCAGCCGCGCGGCACTTGTTGCGTCAGGAAAGCCGTGCACTGTCACTAAGCGCGCGAAAATCCTCCAGCGACTTTTCGAAAAAATGCAACCGCGGCGCATCGAACGTCACCATGTATAACTGCCCCTTGGCCAGCGCGGCGCGGGCCTCCCCCCGGCGGGGCAGATTATCATTATCGACATATTCATAGCTGAACCGGATAGCATCCTGCCCCAGGAACCGATCCGGTGTGGAACCGGTCACCTTGAAGCTGCCGATATCCTTTGCGCTGCGATAGGTTGCCTCCAGCAGCTCTGGCAGTTCCACCAGCAAAGTGGCGCTGGTGAATTTTGGCAAGGGTTTGCGCTTCTTGCTAACCTCGCGCACCAGCGGTTCGCCCGGCGCAATGCCCCCAAACCAGGTCACGTCGTTCAGCTGCTCACCGTCCAGCGTCCAGGTCTCGGCCTTTTTGCCCGGTTTGATGCTCAGCTGGTTCCAATCACGCGATGGCGTGACGACCATCGATCCATTGGCAACGGGTACCGGCTTGTCCTTCGGCCGATAACCATTCGCCATGACCGGCGCGATAGCAAGTGCCAGTGACAGCGCCGCGAGAGCCAGCGCGTTGAGCGATTTCTGGATCATGTTGATCAATTGCCCTTAGTTGTGACGGTCAGCAGGCCAATCATGCTTGCGTCCGATGCGTTTGGTTTAAGCTCGAGATAGCGACGCAACGACGCCTGGCCCTCGGTCGGCCGTCCAGTCTTCATCAAGGACAGGCCAAGCCCGCGATGTGCCTCTGCCAGTGCGGGATCCAACGCCACCGCATTGCTATAAAAATCTGCCGCATTGACCAGGTCACGCGGGTTGCCGCGGGCGCGGTACAAATCACCGCGTGCCAGCCAAAGCGGGGCGGTCCAGCCGTTCCCGGCCAGTGTCGTGATGAGATAATCGCTCCCGCCGAAATCATTGAGCTTGACCTGGTCGTCCAGAAAAATCGGTAGCCATGGGGCCATGGCCTGTTGGTACCGGGCTGTACCATCATCGCGCGCTGCGCCCTCTGGTGCCGCAAGGCTGGCTAATGTCGCTGCGCGCTCGGCCTCGGGCGGGTGGGTGGCAAAGAACGCGACCTTGTCGAACCGGGGCTTTTTCAGCCCGCGCGCTTTTGCGGAAGCCTCGGCCTCGGCGATGATATTCTGCCAAACCACGGATGCAGCCTGTGGGCGCAGCGCGCTGGCGTTGAGATAGCCCACACCAAACCGATCGGCCTCCCGCTCCTGATCACGATTGAAGTGATAAAAACTGCCGTAAACAGACAATTGAATTTGGTCGAAATTGGATCGCGCGCCATAAGTCGCCGCCGTGGCTGACAACACCGATGCCCAGCTCAGCAGATCAGTCGCGCTCCGCTGCGCCTTGAAACGGAAAAGGCTATGGCGACGCTCAAAATGGCCGAACTCATGGCCCAGCACCGCGCCCAATTCGGCCTCATTACGCGCGCGCAGCAGCAACCCGCTTAACACCCGCATCGCGCCATTCGGCATCATGCTGGCGTTGAAAATGGGTGTGCGCAAAATATAGATTCGTGCACTCTTGCAGCGGTCGGCGCCAACGGTGTCGCACAAAACTTGGCGGACATAGGCGTTCAACGCCTCATCGCGAATGACGATCGGGGCGTTGGCGAGTATCCGCTCATCTTCATCGGCATCGTTCCACACGCCAATCTCGTCCACGCCGTTTGGCTGATAGACACCGGCATAAGGGGGCGGTGGCGGCGCGACGTCCTTGGGCACCGGCCCCGTCACGGGAACCCCAAGCATCGCGCTCGCGGCGATTGACGGGGCAATAAAACCAATCATCGGCCGGTGGCTGGTTGGGGTTTAGTGCTGCCGGGAAAGTCCTCCAGCAGCTGTGCAACCCGCTTTTTGGCACCGTCCGGGGTGCGAACATCGCCCCCCATTTCGTTATCGGCGTTGAGCCAAAGCAAGTCACCCGTCTTCAAATCGACAAGCCCCGCATAGCCGGCATGCTCTCCCGATTTGATCGCGATACCGGGCCCCAAAAGCGCAACCACTTGGAGTAACTTGCGCCCTGTTGAGCCATAGGCATCCTGGTTGTAAATAAAAAGCGCATAGTCTGCGTCCTTCGCCCCCGGCAACGCGGCGATACCGCTGCCTAAAGACCAGTCGAACACATTCGCACTGTTATCGCGCTTCTTGGTCGGCAGCCGATTGCCGACGAAAAACTGATAGTCGATGACCGATTTCGACACCGCCGCAAACAGGGCTGCATATTCCTCGACAAGCGATGCATCCGCCCCAACGGCGTCCGGCGCAGCAATGATGCGGTTGCCAAGCGTGCCCTGCTGGTCAGCCAGTGCCGCCTCGATATTTTTCCGTGCTTCGTCGGTCCAATCGCCATTGGGTTCGAACAGACCACCCGTCGATTGGGCGCCGACGCGAACCGACGGTCGCAGGACTAAGATCGTCTTGCCGCCATCAGCGGGCAGATCGAACCCCGCCTTTGTGGCGCTGCGCTCCTGCGCCGCAACGGGTTGTGCCATCACAGCCGCAATGAACAACGCCGCCAGCACGAAACCGGATCTCATGTGCATCCCCCCTTTTGCGCTCTTAACGACGCAAACAATGCACAAGCCATAAAAGACTTTACGTCCAATGGTTTAATTGTCGTTACAGTCCAGAATTGGTTGCGGATTAGCCGAAACTCGGTGCCGTTAGTAGGGAAACGGGGTCGCAATCGCGCGTGCGCCGCTTAGAAAAGCGTCATCATCGACGCTGGCACCGACGAAAGCAGCGGCGCGCCTTAAACAGCACACAGAGCTCCTTCGTGGCTGATCCCTATTCGTCATACATCGTGGCAACCCGTGCAGCGACGCCACGGGGCCCGAGCACAGAGAAGCCCGTATCGATCAGCGCCAAATCGCTTTCGACCATTTCCCGCACCAATTGACCGAACCCGATCCGCGGTGCCCAGCCAAGCACGCGCCGGGCCTTGCTGGCATCGCCGCGCAGCGCATCAACTTCGGTCGGACGGAAATAGCGCGGATCAATCGAAACCAGCGTCCGGCCTGTTACCCTGCAACGGCCAATCTCCTCTGCCCCCTGGCCTGCCCAGTCGATACCGATCCCCACTTCACCAAAGGCGGCTTCAACAAAGTCACGAATCGAATAATCCACACCGGTCGCAAGCACATAATCGTCGGGCGTATCCTGCTGGACGATCTGCCACATGCCTTCAACATAATCGCGCGCATGGCCCCAATCGCGGCGCGACGTCAGATTGCCCAGGATCAGCCGATCCTGACGATCACGTGCGATCGCGGCGACCGCACGGCTAATCTTGCGCGTGACAAATGTTTCACCGCGCAATGGGCTTTCATGATTGAACAAGATGCCGTTGGACGCGTGGACCCCATAAGCTTCGCGGTAATTGACGACGATCCAAAACGCGTAGAGCTTGGCGACCGCATAAGGGCTGCGCGGATAAAAACGCGTCGTTTCGGATTGCGGCGGCGGTGAGGCACCATACATTTCTGATGTCGATGCGTGATAGAGTTTCGTCGTTCGCTCTAGCCCCAGGATTCTAATCGCCTCCAACAGGCGCAGCGGGCCAACAGCATCGGCATTGGCGGTGTATTCAGGAGTCTCGAAGCTGACCTTCACGTGACTTTGTGCGCCGAGGTTGTAGATTTCATCGGGCAGGATCGATTGCAAGAGGCGGATCAGGCTCGATGTATCGGTCAGGTCGCCATAGTGCAAAAAAAGGGGATATTCGTCTTTTCACGTTCGATGATGAATTCATCGAGTCGCGGTGTATTGAAGCTGGATGATCGCCGCTTGATGCCGTGAACTTCATACCCCTTAGCCAATAAAAATTCAGTGAGATATGCGCCATCCTGCCCGGTGATGCCGGTGATCAAAGCCTTTTTCATCATCATCCAACCTAGATTTGCACCGCACCGTGCTTGGCACTTGGATGGGTCAGTGATGCCCTCATAAGGGGATGATAGCAACCATGCGGCGCCCAACAGCGCCAATGCTTATCAGTAGAGTAACCCTATAAGTCGCCTAGCCGCCAATGATAAACATTTCAGCCAACGCATCTCGTTTCAGGTCTAATGAGCGCGCGTGTTTTCATTCAAGGGCGCATATTTCTGGAACTGGTCGAGTAGCCCAACCGGAAGTCGAGCGTAAACTTGATCGCCAAGTGAGACTGTCCTACCCGACAAACACGTCGCCAATGGCATTATCTCAGCGTGGATCTCAAATCCGCAATCGAGCCGAAAGTTATCCGCGCCCAATCGAGTAATAGGTAAAACCGGCCCGCTCAGCATCAATTGGCGGATAGATATTGCGCAGATCGACCATCACAGGAGTCAACATCGTGGCGGCAAGGCGTTTCAGGTCGAGCGCGCGGAAGATATCCCATTCGGTAACGATCGTAATAGCATCCGCGCCGGCTGCTGCTTCATAGGCATCGGTACAGAAGACAATGCCCGGCAACATCGCCCGCGCTGGCTCCATGCCCTCTGGATCATAGGCGCGGATCGTAGCGCCCGCGTCGAGCAGCGTTTGAATGATTGCAAGGCTCGGTGCATCACGCATGTCATCGGTATTGGGCTTGAAGGTTAGGCCCAGGACCGCAACCGTCTTGCCTCGCGCTTCGCCGCCTAGCGCAGCGATCACCTTTTGCCCCATGGCAAGCTTTCGGCTGTCATTAACCTGCACGACCGCCTCCACGATGCGGATCGGCGTCCCAAAATCTTCAGCGGTCTTGAGCAGTGCAAGCGTATCCTTTGGGAAGCATGACCCTCCATAGCCTGGCCCGGCATGCAGGAATTTCGATCCAATCCGGTTATCCAGCCCAATGCCGCGCGACACATCCTGCACATTGGCGCCCACCGCTTCGCACAGGTCGGCGATTTCGTTGATGAAGGTGATCTTGGTCGCCAAAAAGGCATTGGCGGCATATTTGATCAGCTCCGCCGTGCGGCGGGCCGTGAACAGAATCGGGCTCTCGTTCAGGTAGAGCGGACGATAAATATCCCGCATCACTTGCATTGCGCAGGCATCTTCAGTGCCGATGACAATCCGATCGGGGCGCTTGAAATCGCCAATCGCGGCGCCTTCCCGCAAGAATTCAGGATTGGAAACGACCGCTACGTCCAAATCGGGCGCGATCTCGCGCAGGATCGCCTCCACCTTGTCACCAGTGCCGACCGGGACCGTCGATTTGGTGACAACGACACTCGGGCCGGTCAGCGCCTCAGCAATTTCTCGTGAAGCGTCGAACACATAGGTCAGATCAGCATGGCCATCGCCGCGGCGCGACGGCGTGCCGACCGCGATGAAGATCGCATCTGCCCCCGCAACGGCTGATTTCAGGTCGGTCGTGAAGGTCAGCCGCCCAGCATTGACGTTTGTAGCAACCAGCCCGCTCAGCCCGGGCTCGTAAATCGGCATCCGGCCTGCCTTCAGCGCTTCAATCTTGGCCGCATCCTTGTCGACGCAAATCACATCATGGCCGAAATCCGAAAAACAAGCGCCCGAAACCAAGCCAACATAGCCCGAGCCGATCATCGTAATCCGCATAAGTCAAAATCATCCCTGTTCGCGGCGTGCCCGCCCGCAAGCGCAGGTCCATCTAACTCAATCTCCTCCGATTGCCAGTACTCCCTGCCCCTAGAAGAACAGCTTACGTACTGACAGCCGGATCGATCGACCGACAGGATCGAGATAACCGGGCTGATAGCTGATCGGTACCAAGCCATTCTGGTCAGTAACGCGTTGGCGTTCATTGAACAGGTTGTCTACTGACAGGACAACGCGCATGCCCCGCATCCACGGGTATTTCTTCAGCAGATCGAGCCGTTGGCCAAGATCAGCAAATAGCCGCAGATTGGCGGTGCCCAGCGACGAGAAACGAAGCGTATCGGGATTAAGGTTGGTGCCGCTGACAACGGTCGTGCCGCTCCGCCAATTCACCGATAGGCGCGCGCCAATGCCATTATTGTTATAGCCAGCCTGCGCCTCCAGCTCGTGCCGGACCTGCCCGCCCCGATCACCGATGGTATCACCACGCAGGAGGTCAAGCGTCGGGCCAGTCGCCCCAATCTGGACGCGATTGGTGAGGTGGATGGTGTCATAAAGGGCAAATTGCAGGCGCCCGCCACCGGGGCCGCCGCGACCGCCGCCGCCGCCGAAACCACCGCCCCCGAAACCCCCACCAGCGAAACCACCACCGGGCGCGCCACCTGGACGCGCGCCACCGGGGCCATCGCCCTGCCCAGCCCCCGGCGGTCGGCGGCCACCCGGCGGGGTCAACCCTGCAAAGGGATTGGGGCCAGTACCGGCGCGAAACGCCTCAATCTGCTTCTGGATCTTGGATTTCAGCACGGTGGAGAAATTCACGCCGAGCCTGATCTCCGAGCGGCTGGTCTGCGCAAAATTGATGGAGCGCTGATCGATTGCCAGCAGTCGACCATCGGCATCACGCGTAAATCGGTCAGGAAAAGCATTGTTAATCGCCGCCGTCACGCTCGGAAAGCCAGCAACCGGGTTGTTGCTGCGACTATCAACATAATTGGCGGTGAAGGTCAGCTCCTGCTTGTCGAACGGTTTGATCGTCAGTCCCAGTTTTTTGACGAGCCGATTCTCGCTGATCAGGCCGCGATTGCCCCCCGTTACCACTGAGACCAGCGCATTCTCGCCGCGAACATAATCAAACACGACAACATTGGGCGTCGTAATTGCTGGATTGCCGAGTGCCTCTTGGGTTGGCGCTTCGTCCTGTTCGGTGACCGATGCGATCACGCGGACCGGCTCGATCGGCGACCAGTTAAGGCCATAGCCGAGCGTGCGGAGCGTATTGAAATCTGACAGATAATCATAAGCGATGTTAAAATTCGCCGACAAGTTACCGGCAAAGCCTAGAAATCCGGTTTTGCGGCTGGTGATCGGGACGTCGATATTGACCTGACCATTGGCGACATTGCGCGTCGACTGCCCGGGCCGCACGATACCGGCGCGAATGGCGGTAGAAGAAAAATCGGTAAAGACGCCACCAACCCGCACGCTTGTTGAAATCGCGCCGGCCGGCAATTTCCACAGCGATCCGCTAAACAGCGCCGTCGCGGCACCACGATTGCGATTGGAAATGGACTGGATGCCAGGCAGTGGCCCGAAATCATTGGCAAGCGCGGGACCGAACGGGTTCGCGGTTGGATCATTGGCGCGCAGCCGGGCCTGATAGCTGGTGATATCAAGGCCAGTATCGGTGATCGTCTCGCTATCATTGCGATCATAGGTGCCAGTGAAGGTCCACTGCCATTTGCCCAGCGTGCCGTTAAGTGTCAGCCCCAAATAGCCCGAAAACACCTTGTTGCGCTGGCTAAGCGGGCTCACCCCATCAATCAGCGCGCGATTGATCAGGACATCCTGCGAAAAAGGCGAAAAGCGATTGCCGGTCGGCAAGGTCAGCGCGACACTGGGCAAGCCGAGCAGCCGGTTGCTGTTTGACGTGCCAATTTGCCCGTTAAGACTGGCGCTGATATCGCTAAAAATCGTGGTCGCATACACAGCGCTTAAGTTGAAATTGGTCGACGATGGCGACAGCGTTCTAAAGGGCGTGAGATCGGTAACATTGGCGCGGTTGGCCGTGGCCGCAAAATCATTGAGCGTAAGGGACTGGGTTGCCGCACTGGCCGGCACACCCGCCACGGTAACCAGCGATCCGGCCCGCGCGCTCAATAGCGGATCAATCTCGCCGCCGTTGCGGCCGACAATATTGCCGCCAAGCGCAAATAAGTTAGGCGCAAGGGTGATGTTGCGATCCGCTTCAGTAATCGATTCGCGACCCTGAACATCAGCATGGACAGTAATGCGCCCGGTGCGGTTGATCCGAAGCAAATCAAATTCGCCTTGCGGGCTGGCGATACCCCCTTCGGTGGTGAAACGACTGTTCAACTCGGTCGTCACCGCCCGAAACCGCGGGCGAAGCACAAAATTGATGACGCGTTGATCGGCGGCAAAGCCATATTTCAGCGCGACTTCTTCGGGCAGGATATCGACGCGCAAAATCGCTTCGGTTGGCAAATCGCGGATTTCGCCAAAACCGGCCACCCGCTTGCCATTCACCAGCACCACCGGCGCGCCGCCGCTGCCGCGCCCGCTCCGCGTCTGCGGGGCCAGCTCGGCAAGCAGATCAGCGACGGAACTCACCCCATAGGATCGAATATCGGCTGGGCTAAGCTGTTGCTCGGGAGGAATATCGCCAGCGACCGAGCCAACCGGACGCGCGCCGCGGACAACGATATCGGAATCCCCAGCATCAGTATCATCGGCGGCTGGCGGCGTGGATGACCGGTCCTGCGCACGCGGTACAACTGGCGTAGTCTGGGCCGATACTGCCGCTGGAGCCACGCTGAGCAATAGGAAAAAGCCAAGTCGAGAAGTACGCATAAGATCCATTCGCAAGGAGCAAGCCGCCTGAGCCATGACGGGCTGAGCGCCACCTATCGGCCATGTGTCGCAAAACTATGTCGAAATTGGGAAAATCAAGCGTCCAGCCGAAAACCCTTGGCATAGTCGGCGATCTGGTGGCTCGCGATGGCAGAGAACACAAGATGCCAAAGGGCCGTATTGCCATAATAAAATCTTTTCTTTCTTCGTCACCGCCTTGAACCCAAAGCCATGGACCGGCATTAGGCAGATACAGGGACAATCGCAGGCCGCCAGGCCGCAACCAGGGCGGACGATGCTAGCAAATTCGTTATCGAGCAGAGCGGCATGGTCGGCACTCTTGCTGATCACCCTCATGTCGTTGACTGGGTGTGACGCCGATGCCGAAAAGGCGGGCGGCAAGGCTGGCAAAGGCGGCACGCCTGAGGTTGGCTATGTCGTCGTCCAGCCGGGCGCTGTCCCGGTCATCGCCGATCTCGCGGGGCGGACCAGTGCCTATCAAACGTCAGAGGTGCGACCGCAAATCTCTGGCATCATCCGCCGCCGACTATTCACTGAAGGCGGCTATGTCCGCGCGGGGCAAACGCTCTACCAGATTGATTCAAGCCTTTATCGGGCAGCTAGTGACGAAGCGCGCGCCAATCTGTTGAGCGCCCAGGCAAGTGCCGACGCCGCGCGCACTAAGGCTGATCGATTCAAGCCGCTCGCCGCGATCGAGGCGGTGAGCGCGCAGGATTACACCGATGCGCTCGCCCAGTCCCGGCAGGCAGAGGCGCGCATTGCCCAATCTCGCGCCCAGCTTGCCACCGCGCGGATCAATCTGCGCTTCACCAATGTGCCCGCGCCGATCAGCGGGCGGATCGGTCGATCGCTGTTTACTCAGGGTGCCCTGGTTACCGCCAATCAGGCTGATCCGCTGGCGGTAATCCAGAATTTCGATCCGATGTTCGTCGATATTCAGCAATCAAGCGCCGATTTGCTGGGGCTGCGCCGGGCGCTGGCGGCAGGCCAAGCGCTACCCAGCAAGGCGGCGGTGAGGCTGAAGTTGGAAGACGGCACCGATTATGGCCACACTGGCAGCGTGGAGTTCACCGAAGTGACGGTGGACCAGGCCACAGGCACCGTCACCCTGCGCGCACGCTTCCCCAATCCGGAAAATCTACTGCTGCCCGGCATGTTTGTGCGGGCAATGTTTGTTCAGGCTGTGGCGACCAATGCGTTTCTGGTGCCACAGGCTGGGCTTACCCGTGATCCGCGCGGCAATGCCACGGTGTTGCTGGTTGGCCCTGGCAATAAGGTGATCAAGCACGCTGTCACGGCGGATCGCACCCAGGGGCCAAATTGGATCGTGTCAGCCGGCCTTTCGCCTGGTGATAAGGTGATCGTCGAAGGGACAGTGCGCGCCAAGCCCGGTGTTGCGGTAAAGCCGGTACCCGCCGGCTCACCGCAACGCATCGCGCCACCCAAGGACGGCGACGCCGCCCGGCCTGACCGCTGAATCGGGCATGATTTCCCGGATCTTCATCGATCGGCCAATTTTTGCCTGGGTGATTGCAATCATCATCATGCTGGCGGGTATCGGTGCGATCCTGACATTACCGATCGAGCAATATCCCGATGTGGCACCGCCCCAGGTCAACATCCGGGCAAGTTATCCCGGCGCTTCAGCGGAAACGCTGGAAAACAGCGTAACCCAGGTCATTGAGCAACAGCTGACCGGGATCGACGGGCTGCTCTATTTCAGCTCAACCTCCAGTTCGCGGGGGCAGGTGAGCATTTCGGCCACCTTTGAAAAGGGCGTCGATCCAGACATTGCCCAGGTGCAGGTACAGAACAAGGTGCAGCAGGCGATCTCGCGCTTGCCCCAGCAGGTCCAACAACAGGGCCTAAGCGTCACCAAATCCAATCCCGATTTCCTGATGATCTTTGCGATCTATGACACGACCGATCAGGCGACCAATCAGGATGTTTCCGATTATCTCGTCTCGACCCTGCAAGATCCAATCGCGCGGCTGCCCGGCGTGGGCGACACCAATGTGTTCGGCGCGCAATATGCCATGCGGATATGGCTGAACCCGGAGCGGCTGACCGCTTATGCGCTTCAGCCCGGCGACATCATCGCCGCGATCCAGGCACAGAATGCCGAAGTTGCCGCCGGTGAAATCGGCGGGCAGCCGATGCCAGATACGCAAATGCTCAACGCCACTGTCAAAGCGCAATCGCGGCTGAGTACCCCTGCCCAATTCGCTAACATCATCGTCAAATCCGCGCGCAATGGATCGGTTGTAAAGCTATCCGACGTTGCGCGGGTGGAATTGGGCGCGGAGAATTATACGACGCGCAGCCGCATCAACGGCCATCCCGGCGCGGGTTTTGCGGTATCGCTTGCCCCGGGTTCCGATGCGCTGAAAACCGCCGAGCTCGTTAAGGCAAAAGTAGCGGAGCTGACTCGCGCCCTGCCGCCCGGCTATGCCGTCGCCTACCCGTCGGACAGCACGCTGTTCATCAAAGTGTCGGTCGCGGAAGTGGTCTGGACGCTGATTGAGGCGATCATCCTGGTCGTCATCGTCATGTTCGTCTTCCTGCAGAACTGGCGGGCAACGCTGATCCCGACAATCGCCGTGCCTGTCGTATTGCTCGGCACTTTCGGGATTTTTTACCTCGTCGGCTTTTCGATCAACACCTTGACGCTGTTCGGGCTGGTGCTGGCGATCGGTCTGCTGGTCGATGATGCCATTGTCGTGGTCGAAAATGTCGAGCGGCTGATGGACGAGCATCCTGAAATGAGCCCGCGAGAGGCGACGATCAAGTCGATGGATGAGATCACGGTCGCCCTGATCGCGATCGCGCTCGTGCTGTCGGCGGTGTTTCTGCCAATGGCATTTTTCGGCGGATCAACCGGCGTTATCTATCGCCAGTTTTCGATCACGATCATTTCGGCAATGGTGCTCTCCGTCGTCGTTGCCTTGGTGCTGACCCCGGCGCTCACCGCCACATTGCTGCGCCGCCGCGCAGATGAAAAGCAGGATGGCTGGATCGCCCAGCGCACGGCTGGCGCACGACTCTGGTTCAATTCGGGCTTCGAACGGATGGTCGATCGCTATGCCGGCAGCGTCGAAAAAGTCGTCGACCGAAAATTCCTTTTCCTGTTGATCTATGCCGGGGTCGTGGCGCTGCTGATCCTGATGTTCGTGCGGTTGCCAACCGGCTTCCTGCCCAATGAGGATCAAGGCGGCGCGCGGGTGCAATTCACCTTGCCACCGGGGGCCACCCAGCCGCGAACGGTCGCGGTTCAAAAGGCGATTGAGCGCTATTTCCTCAATGACGAAGCCGCCAATCTAAAGGCAATGCTAACGGTAAGCGGCGGCGGTGGTGGCGGGCCAGCAGGCCAGAATGAAGGGCGCGGCTTTATTGCGTTCAAGGATTGGGACGAACGAACCGGCAAGGCCAATACCGCAGATGCCATCACCGCGCGCGCAACCAAGGCGTTTGCCGGCTTCCGCGATGCGCGCGTCAATGTGCTGGTGCCAGGCGCCATTCGCGGGCTTGGTCAGACTAGCGGTTTCACACTTGAACTGCTCAACAGCGGCGGTCTGTCGCGTACGGCGTTTAAGGAAGCGCGCGACAAATTGTTCGCTGAAGCCGATGCCGATCCCGTGCTTGCCCAGCTTCGCTTGACCGATTTGGAAGATCAGCCGACACTTGACGTCGATCTTGATCAGCAGAAATTGCAAGTACTCGGGCTCAGCCAGAATGACGTTAACAATACGCTCGCAACCGCCTGGGGCGGGCGATACGTCAATGATTTTACCGATCGTGGCCGGGTGAAGCGCGTCTATGTTCAAGGCGATGCCCCCTATCGGTCGCGCCCGGAGGACCTGTCGCAATGGCGTGTCCGTGCCGCCGACGGATCAATGACGCCATTTTCGTCCTTTGCCCGGACAAGCTGGTCTGCTGCCCCGCCCACGCTGGCGCGTTTCATGGGGGTGTCATCCTATGAATTTTCCGGCCAGGCCGCGCCGGGAAGAAGCTCGGGCCAGGCGATGGATCGGATAGCCGAGCTTGCCGCCAAATATCCCGGCACGACGGTCGCGTGGAGCGGCCTTTCCTACCAGGAACGACTGTCTTCGGGACAGGCCCCGTTGCTCTATGGCCTGTCGCTGCTGGTCGTTTTCCTCTGCCTCGCCGCCCTGTATGAAAGCTGGACGATCCCGGTCGCGGTGCTGCTGATCATTCCGCTGGGGCTGGTTGGCGCAGTTTTCTTCGTCACGCTGCGCGGGCTTCAAAATGACGTGTATCTGCAAATCGGGCTGCTGACTACGATGGGCCTGGCCGCCAAGAACGCCATCCTGATGATCGAATTTGCCGAGCAAGCCGAAAAACAGGGCAAACGGGTGATCGTTGCCGCGATTGAGGCCGCGCGGCTGCGTCTGCGCCCAATCCTGATGACCAGCCTGGCCTTCATCTTCGGGGTGCTTCCGCTGGCGATTTCAACGGGCGCGGGCGCGAATAGCCGCATCGCGATCGGCACATCGGTGATCGGCGGCATGCTGACCGCGACGGTGCTGGCGATCTTCTACATCCCGCTGTTCTTCGTGCTCGTCCGCCGAACCACCCGCGACACGCTGAAACGCTTGCATCATGAGCCGAAGGCACCGCCGAGCGAGGCCGGTATATGATCGATCTTCGGCTATCCGCCACGTTGCTGCTGCCGCTCGGTGCCTGCTCAATGGTGCCTACCTATCAGCGCCCTGCCCTGCCCGTGCCGACCGCGCTGCCAACTGGCCCGGCTTATGGGGAGCCCAGCCCCAATAGTGCCGATGCGGCACTGCCAACGCTTCCCTATCGCGACATATTCCGCGATCCCCGACTGCAAGCGGTGATCGATCAGGCGCTGGCCAATAACCGCGATTTGCGCATCGCCGCCGCTAATATCGAGGTCGCACGCGCCCAGTATCGCGCCCAGCGCGCCGAACAGCTGCCGCTGATCAACAGCAACAATAGCGTTAACATCATCGATGCGGGCACCGGCAGGACGAACATCGGCGGATCACCAGTCACAGGCGGTCAACGCGCCAATTATGCGCTGAATTTGGGCCTGACCCAGTTCGAAATCGACATTTTCGGGCGCCTTGCTGCGTTGAGCGAGGCCGATCAGGCGCGTTATTTTGCCAGCGATGTCGGCGCACGAGCGACCCGGCTGGCGCTGATTGGCGATATCGCGACGGCCTGGTTGCAATATGCCACCGACAAGAGCCTGCTGAGCGTTGCCCGGCAAACCGTCGACAACGCCGGTGCCAGCGTCAAGCTGATCAAGGCGCGGTTGGACGGTGGCATCGCGCCGCGCACCGATCTGGCCCAAGCCGAAACCGTGCTGGCAACCGCGCAATCAGACCAGGCCCAGCAACTGACCGCGCTGGCGCAGGATATCAACGCGCTGCAATTGCTGGTCGGCGCGCCAATCGAGACCGCGCTGCTCCCAGGCTCAATTGCTGAGGCCGCTAACGGTATAGGCGACGCGCCGACCACGCTGGAATCGACAGTGCTGCTGCGCCGACCCGATGTGGTGCAGGCGGAATATCAACTGCGTGCCGCCAATGCCGAAGTCGGCGCGGCGCGCGCGGCACTGTTCCCGCGCCTATCGCTGACGTTGCTAGCCGGGCTCGGTTCAAACGGCCTGTCGCAGCTCTTCACGACGCGCGCCTTCAACTATTCGGCCACGCCGGGGGTGAGCTATCCATTGTTCGCGGGCGGGCGCAACAAGGCCGCGCTGGCCCAGGCGCGCGCGCAGTTCGACGTCGCCTTGGCAAACTATGAACGCACGGTTCAGATTGCGTTTCGCGAAGTGGCGGACGCCCTGGCACGGCGCGACACGATCGACGATCAACTCAGCGCGCAACAACGCCTGGCGGCCGCGGCCACCGATACGTTCCGGCTGACCGAGGCGCGCTATCGCGGCGGAATCGAGAGTTTCCTCGCCAATCTCGATGCCCAGCGCAGCCTGTACCAGGCGCAGCGCTCGCTGACGCAGACTCAACTGGTCGCCGCGACCAACCGGGTGGCGGTGTACCGGACCTTAGGCGGCGACGCGTTGGTCGATATCGCGGCAACTGGGCCAGTGCCACTGGCCCATAAAGTAAGCCACTAAACTATTCAGCCGCGCGACCGAAATACTCGAATTCGTCATTTTCCGATTTTCGATATTGGGTAACAAATTGTTTCAAGCCTGCGATGCGCCAAAGACGGTCTGAAAAGACCAAAGATCATGACCTTTACAACTCACAGGCCAAGCGAATTGGCGTTTTTTGGCTGAACATTCCGCCGCAATGCATGCCTGGACCATAAAGGCATTGTCAGGAGCCACCCCCAATCACCGCTCGATCAATGAATGAATCAGGCGCTATTTTTACAAATGAAATGTAATTTTTCATGTTTGACAAATTGACTTGAAATTTATTCGTGCAACATTTTTCGTCTTTGCCTAGCGCAACGACTCAAAATAATCATAAAGGAGAATTGATTCATGAAGATTGATCACAAGTCCTCTTTTGCATCCAGTGCGAACATTACAGAACTGAGCATCAGCGAGCTTGCACTTGTTGATGGGGGCGTGAATTGGTACGCTGTAGGCCGCGTAGTCGGTACAGCAGCACGCCTTGGTGGTGTCGCCGGAGATGTCGGATTGCTTACAGCTGTCGCGGTTGTCGGCGGCGCGCCGGCAATAGACTATGCTCTGGATGGCAAATTCGACCTAATCGACTGAATAGTCGAGCCGCCGTCGTATTGGTCAATCGCCATCGCCGTTTAGTATTCATCTCTGTTTTACCAAATATATGGAGCTTTTAGGATGACGGACATTATTGCATTGAACAGCACGGAAGTTGACTTTGTGTCGGGTGGCCCATTTTTCATTCCGCTCTTTATCGTGGGCGTCAAGGCCGGATTGGCCGCGTCTGGGGGAGCCGGCGCTGCAGCCGCGATTGGCGCGTCGATCGGAATCGCCGCTGCCACCGCCGCATTGGCTGCCGAAATCATCGATTAATGGCTTTTGTAAAAGGCTTTCGCGACGGTTGGCAGCGCAGTCGTTTAAGTGAGCGACGCTTGGTTACTTCAAGCATTGTCGGTGCTATCATGGCCGCCATATTATTGATCGCGTCGACCTTGTTATGAATGGGGTGCGCTGTGAATCAATCCGCAGCGCATCCTTTACCAGGCGCATAATTCGCGGTGGAGCTGCAGATATTCCAAACATCGGGGCAAAGTATTTTTTGATGTATTTTACGCTGAAGCAACAGCCTAATGGCTAGATGATAAAGCTTTTTGGCTGGATTTTTATCTAGACACTCATTGAATCGGAGTAAACTGTGATTATTTTGATCACTAAAGCAATTCTCTTGCCAGAAATAATTATATAAAAAAGTTGATTGAACTACAATTAAAATGACTTTTAGGTTTATTTTCTAGCGACAATATCAAAATCTTTAGGTTTTGTATTGACAATCATCGGCATTTTTACAGTTGGCGATTGGGCATATGCTGCCGTATCCTGGATTGGAAATCAAATTATTTGATGTTTTCATCTTTTTGAAAGCAGTAGTTTTGAAATCTACAGAATCCATGACAATAGATCGACATTCAATTGCAGGATTAGCTGTAGCGTAAGCCTCGCACCAAAGATAATTTATGCTATTCCGCCACGAAGCCATTTCCCACCGTGCTGATCGCCTGTCAGGCGATGTGGCAATTGCTGTACCTGTTGGGTGGCAGGTCATTGGCTATCTGACCTTTGGCGGATTAGCGGTTGGGTTCATTTTCCTGTCGCTCGCCAGCTATGCGCGGGTTGAGGCAGTCACCGGTGCCATCGTTCCCGACAAGGGTGTTTCTCCCATCCTGCCGACGCGCAGTGGCGTGGTCGCCGCGTTGGCGGTGCGCGATGGGCAACAGGTTTCGGCAGGCACAGTGCTCGCAACGATACGTGCCGAGGAGGACAGCGCCATTGGCCCTTCTGCTGCAGCGCAGATCGAAGCAGCGGTTGATCAACAGGATTCTAGCCTTTCCGCCCAGATCAGGGCCACCAACGACGCAGCCAATGCCCAGCTGCGCCAGATCGCAACCCAGCAATCCGGCATTGCTGCCGAGATCACCCAGCTGGAATCGCAGATCGCTCTGCAACGCGCGCTAATCGCGTCGGCACAGAATGACTTTGATCGGGCTCGCAAGATTGCCGATCGAGGTTTCATTAGCGGGCGTGATCTCCAGATTCGCGAGGATACGTTGCTTGGTCGCCAGCAGGGGCTGGCCCAGCTCAACCAGGCGTTTGCGGCCAAACAGGCAGCCCTGGCCGAAGCCGATCGTAGCGCGACCCAGTTGGCGGCCCAGGCCCGCGCCCAAAGTGCCAGCCTGGCCGCAAGCCGCGCACAGGTGGCGCAACAGGCAGCTAGCACGGCGGGATCGCGGGGATATGTGTTGCGAGCGCCGGTGGCGGGACAGGTAACCGCCCTCACCGCGCGGATCGGCCAACCGGCCAACCCGCCATCGCCCTTGATGACCATTATGCCCGCCGGATCGGCGCTGCGGGCCGAACTCGCCGTACCCAGCGCCGCAATCGGCTTTGTGAAACCGGGGCAGCAGGTGCGCCTCGCGATCGATGCCTTTCCCTATCAACGGTTCGGCACGGTGGAAGGCCGGGTGCTGACGGTAGCGACAAGTGCTGTCAGACAACAGGCGGCGAATGGTGGGGCGATTGCCGTCTATCCAGTCACGGTTGCGCTCGAACGGACGACTGTTTCCGCCTTTGGCAGGCGCGAGCCATTGGTATCGGGTATGTCGCTGACGGCACGGATCGTGACTGAAAAGCAATCGCTGCTGCAATGGCTGTTCGAGCCGCTATTTGCGGTGCAGCGGCGCTAGGGGCACATCATGCTTGATCTCGGCCTCTTCACCGGCGCCCGCGTGCGCCTTGTCCGCCAGACCGAAATTGCGGAATGCGGCCTCGCTTCGCTTACCATGGTTGCCAATTATCATGGGCTGAACGTCGATCTTGGGACCATGCGCCGTCGTTTCGCGCCGTCCCTGCGTGGGGCCGCACTCCGATCGCTGATCGGGCTGGCCGACAAGATCGGGTTGACGCCGCGCGCGGTAAAGCTGCCGCTCGAACAACTGCCAAATCTGCATGTACCCGCTATCCTGCATTGGGATTTGAGCCACTATGTCGTGCTTGAGCGAGTCAACGGCGGCAAAGCGCTGATCCACAATCCCGATGGTCGGTCGACCTGGATGGCGATAGGCGAAGTGTCAAACCACTTTAGCGGCGTTGCGCTTGAGCTTCGACCGAGTGCCAACTTCGAAACCCGCGAGCAGCGCGAACGCCTGAAACTTTCGCAATTGTGGCACCGGATGACGGGCATGAAGCGCGCGCTGGCGCAAGTGCTGGTACTCAGCCTTGTGTTGCAGGCGTTTGTGCTAGCATCCCCCTACTATATGCAGATCGCGATCGATAATGCGCTGCCCGCGCTCGATGGCGACCTACTGACCGTTTTGGCGCTCGGTTTCGGGCTGTTCACGATCATCAACGCGGGCGCTTCGCTGATGCGATCCTTTGTGTTGCTGGTAGCGGGCACCACGTTGGGGTTTGGGCTGGCGTCCAACATTGCGCGTCGGCTTTTCCGTCTGCCGATCGACTGGTTTGAAAAACGCCACACCGGTGACATCCTCTCACGCTTCCAATCGGTGGCCCCGATCCAGAGTATGCTGACCCAGGGGGCGGTTGCGGCGATCGTTGACGGTGCGATGGCGATCCTGACGTTAGCCTTGATGTTCTGGTATAGTCCCTCTCTCACCATTATCGCGATCATTGCGTTCGCGCTCTACGCTGTTGTTCGCTTGGTGTCGTTCTCGTTCGAGCGCGAAGCGCAGGAATCGGCGATCGTTACGGGCGGCAAGGAACAGACGACCCTAATCGAAACGCTACGCGGGATGACGACTCTGCGACTGTTCGGTCGCGAAACGTTGCGCCACGCGCTGTGGCAGACACGGCTGACCGATGCCGTCAACGCCGATGTCCGCGTTGCCCGCATCGCCATTTGGCAATCGGCAGCGAATTTGCTGATATTTGGTCTGGAGAACATCGTCACCGTCTGGATAGCGATTGGCTTTGTGATTCAAGGTGCGGGATTCAGCATCGGCATGGTGTTCGCTTATCTGGCCTATAAAACGCAGTTCATGCAAAAAGCCGCCGCCTTGATCGACCAGGCGATCGCATTCAAAATGCTCGGGCTTCATCTGGAACGATTGTCGGACATTGCCTTGTCCCCAGAAGACAAGAGTTTTGGTGAGAGCATTGATCGCGCAACCCAGCTGAAGGGCAAAATCGAACTCCGCGATGTCTTTTATCGTTATGCGCCCAGCGATCCGCTGGTGCTGGAGGGCGTGAATCTGGTCGTCCAGCCGGGCGAACATGTCGCTATCACCGGACCCTCAGGTGGCGGCAAATCGACCCTGGTCAAGCTGCTGTTGGGCCTGGTCGAGCCGGACAGTGGCGACGTTCTGGTGGACGGTCTGCCGATCGACCGCTTCGGCTACAAGAGTTTCCATGCCCAGATCGCCGCGGTACTGCAGCAGGATAGCCCGTTTGCGGGATCGCTGGCTGACAATATCGCGCTATTTGACGAACAGGTCGATATGGAAAGGGTTGTCGGAGCCGCCATGGCAGCATCGATACATGAAGACGTTAGCCGCATGCCGATGAAGTACGAAACTTTGGTGGGCGACATGGGATCGACGCTGTCTGGCGGGCAAAAACAGCGCGTGCTGCTGGCACGCGCGCTTTACCGTCAGCCCAAAATCCTGGTGATGGATGAGGGGACGGCCCATCTGGACGCGGCGCATGAACGCGCCGTCAACAGGGCGATCAGCGCGATGGGCATCACCCGTATAATCATTGCTCATCGCCGAGAAACAATCGAGATTGCCGAACGCATCCTAATCATGGCGGACGGCAAGCTGCACCCTACCGACGATCAAGGTGGCCAAACGAATTGATCGGATGGATTAAGCCGTCATCGACCGATATGACCTGCGATGGCGTCAGGTCACATGCGACAATATTGCTGCGATCAGGCCGCGCGATAAGGTCTGTCATCAATGAAAGTCCCGCGACTTCGGAATGATCCGCACGTTGCGCGGGTGACTGCCGCGCGGCTGCGCATTGTGCGGGATCTTGCCACGCGGATGCTGGGGGTTGTCGAACTCGTCGGCGCGTGAGCGTTCAACTGGCGTCTCGCCACGTTCTGAGAGCGTGTCGAGCATCGTAGTCCGGTCGATGATCCGGCTCGCCATCAAATGCACCACGCCCTCAACGCTACGCTGCAATTGCCCCTCGACCAGCATCAGCCGCGACGCCATCACCTGCCGCCTGAAAATCTCGAACTGCCGCGCCCACAGCACGACATTGGTGACCCCAGTTTCGTCCTCAATCGTGATGAAGATCGCATTGCCGTTGCCCGGCCGCTGGCGAACCAGCACGATTCCGGCGGTGCGGACGCGGGCATCGTTCTTCGCCGCACTCGTCTCTGCACAGCTCAATATCCCCTCGGCGCGCAATTCTTCGCGCAGAAACGCCATCGGGTGCGCTTTCAACGACAATCGGGTCATCTGGTAATCGGCGACGACATGCTCGGCGGGCGACATGATTGGGAGCGCCGTGTCCTGTTCCTCGCCCAGCTCACGCGCGCGGGCGGCGGCAAATAGGGGCAGCTCGCCGGTCGGGGTACGCCGTACTTCCCACAATGCCTCGCGCCGATCGAGCGCGATCGAGCGAAACGCATCCGCATCGGCGAGCAAGCGGAGCGCGCGTTGCGGCAAGTGTGCGCGGCGGGCGAGATCTTCGATCGAGGTGAAGGGGGCAGCGGTGCGAGCGTGGACGATGGCATCCGCCCATTCGGCGCGAAAGCCAGTGATCTGGCGATAGCCGAGGCGCATAGCATGGGGGTGCTTAACCACTGAACTTGCTTCTTTATCGTCACCCCGGACTTGTTCCGGGGCCCACCGCGCCTCACGGGCCGACGTGCGCGGCGATGCGTAGGCCCCGGAACAAGTCCGGGGTGACGGCTGCTGTTGTGGGGGGTAGGTCAGCTCCAACCCATTATCCCACCCGCTCGCCGCCACGTCGATCCCGCGCACCTCAACCCCATGTTCGCGCGCATCGCGGACGATCTGCGCGGGTGCATAAAAGCCCATCGGCTGCGAATTGAGCAACGCACAGGCAAATACCGCCGGATGATGGCATTTGATCCATGACGACACATAGACCAGCCGTGCAAAGGCCAGCGCATGGCTTTCGGGAAAACCATAGCTGCCAAAGCCCTTGATCTGCTCGAAACAGCGCCGCGCGAAATCAGCCTCATACCCCCGCGCGACCATCCCGCCGACCAATTTTTCCTCGAAATAGTCCATGCCCCCGACATGACGGAATGTCGCCATCGACTTGCGCAGCCGGTTGGCCTCGTCCGGGGTGAATTTGGCCGCGACGATCGCCAGCTTCATCGCCTGTTCCTGGAACAAAGGCACGCCGAAGGTCTTACCAAGCAGGTCACGTAGTTCGTTCGCCGGGCCATGCTCAGGGCTGGGCGACGGGTACTCCACCTTCTCACGCCCCGACCTGCGGCGGAGGTACGGATGCACCATATCGCCCTGGATCGGCCCCGGCCGCACGATCGCGACCTGGATGACGAGATCATAGAGCTCGCGCGGCTTCAGGCGCGGCAGCATGTTGATCTGGGCACGGCTTTCGACCTGAAACACGCCAATGCTGTCGCCCTTGCATAGCATGTCATACACCGCCGGATCATCCGCCGGAATGCTGTCGAGTTGGTGATCGGCCAGCCCCTCGGCGCGCAGCATCTCGAAACTTTTCTGGATGCAGGTCAGCATGCCGAGCGCGAGCACATCGACCTTCATCAGCCCCAGCGCATCAATATCGTCCTTATCCCATTCGATGAAGGTGCGGTCCGCCATCGCGGCATTGTGGATCGGCACCAGTTCGTCGAGCCGCCCCTCAGTCAAGACAAACCCGCCGACATGCTGCGACAAATGCCGGGGGAAATGCAGCAGCTGATCGACCAGCGTTTTCAATCGCTGCATCGCCGGATCGTCGAGGCTGAACCCGGTTTCGGCGAAGCGCTTTTCCTCCATTGCGCTGGCATAGCTGCCCCAGACGGTGCTGCTGATCCGCGTCGTCACATCCTCGGTAAAGCCAAGCACCTTGCCCACTTCGCGGACCGCGCTGCGCGGGCGGTAATGGATGACGGTCGCGGCGATCCCGGCATGGTCGCGCCCGTAACGCGCATAGATATGCTGCATCACCTCCTCGCGGCGTTCATGCTCGAAATCAACATCGATATCGGGTGGCTCGTCACGCTCGGATGAGACGAAGCGCGAAAAAAGCAGATCATATTTCATCGGATCGACCGAAGTGATGCCGAGCAGGAAACACACTACCGAATTGGCCGCCGAGCCGCGCCCCTGGCACAGGATAGGCGGGTCAACCGATCGGGCGAATTTGACCATCTCGTAGACGGTCAGGAAATAATAAGCGTAGTTGCGTTCGCGGATCAGGTCGAACTCTTCATAGAGCAGACGACAGAGCTTGCCCGGCAGCGCGCCGGGATAGCGCGCCTGCGCGGCGACCAGGACGATATGCTGGAGCCAGGCTTGCGCGGTCCAGCCATCGGGGACGGGTTCGTGCGGATATTCGTAGCGAAGTTGATCGAGCGAGAAGTGGATCTGGCTGATGAGATTGATGCTCTCGGCAATCGCCGCCGGATAATCGCGGAACAACCGAGCCATCTCATCGGGGCTTTTCAGGTGACGTTCGGCATTGGCCTCGAGCAATTTCCCCGCAGTGGCGATCGTCGTCTTGGCGAGGATGCAGCTCAGCACGTCATGCAGCGGCCGCGCCGCCGGGCTGGCGTACAGCGCATCGTTGGTCGCGATGAGGGGCACCCCCAGCCGCACCGCCAACGCCGCCCGCCGCGCGAGCATCCGCCGATCGCGGCCACGATAGGGCATCCGCGCGGCAAGCCATACGCGGTCGGGCGCGGCCTTGAGCAACCAGCGGAGGCGATCCACACCCCCGCTTCCCCGGCGCAGGCTGGGGTCCAGCGCATCGACCGGCACATTCTCCTCGGCGACAAAACTCGTCTCGGGCAGGATGATCAGCAATAGGTCATCGGCATGCGTGATCAGGTCGCTCAAGCCGAGCAGGCACCCGCCCTTCACTGCGCGCCGATTGCCGATCGTCAGCAACCTGCAGAGCCGCCCCCAGCCATGCCGGGTTGCAGGGTAGGCAACGATATCGGGGGTACCATCTGCAAAGACGAGCCGCGCGCCGACGACGAGTTTGAAGGGGATATCGGGCGCCTTTTCGATCGCTTCTCTCACCGCGACATGCGCGCGGACGACCCCGGCGACGGTGTTGCGGTCAGCAATGCCGATGCCGGATTGGCCGAGCGCGATGGCTTCGGCGACCATCTCCTCCGGGTGTGAAGCGCCGCGCAGAAAGGAGTAGTTGGTGGCGGTGACGAGCTCGGCGAACATTGGTTTTTTAGAAGAAGAAGGTTGGTTCGCGCGGAGGCGCTGAGACGCGGAGGGGGTACGCTGCTTGGTGATGACCCTTTTTCAGCATCGGAGGACGGAGATTGCGGAAGCCGGTATTGAAAGCCCGCGAAGCGGGCAGGATGGCTTTCGCCGGAAACTTGCAGAGCAAGGCTGCTCCTGGGCGCACCCCCTCCGCGTCTCCGCGCCTCCGCGCGAAAATCTCTTCGCTCTGCGGAGCGTCCCGCCGGGCATGATC
>JAIERC010000003.1 GCA_019747165.1 Sphingomonas sp.
CATGCCCCATGCCCTTGGTCTGCGGACGCGGCAGGTTCGCTGGATCGAGGCCAAGCCGCTGCATTGAGGGGATCAGCCAATTGGCGGCGACCCCCGCTATGTCGGGTGTGAACATCAGATCCTCTGAATGGCCCTCGACCAGCATCCGGGCATAGTCTGGATCGACCGCCGCCTCCTGCGTTGCGATGAACCGCGTGCCCATATAGGCGAGATCGGCGCCCAATATCTCCGCCGCACGAATCGCGGCTCCTGTTGAGATCGACCCTGCCATCAGCAGCGTGCCATCGAAAATGCGCCGAATGCGCGGGATCAGCGCCAAATGGCCGATGGTCCCCGAGTGCCCGCCGCCGCCCGACCCGACGCAAGTCAGCCCGTCCACCCCGGCGGCGATCGCTTTTTCGGCAAAGCGGAAGTTGGTGACATCGTGGAAGATCGTCATGCCGCGATCATGCACCGCTTGCGTCAGCTCGGCCGGGTTGCCCACCGCGCTGATGATCAGCCACACGCCGTAGCGCTGGCACGCATCAAGGTGACGAGCGAGCTCGACCGGCTCCATGCGTGTCGGCAGGTTGATCGCCACCGGCCCCACCCGCGCGCCCGGATTGTCCCCAGCGAAAAGATCCAGATCGCCGCGTATCTGCGCCAGCCACGCTTCGAACAGCTCGAAGCTGCGTGCATTATGCCGAGGAAGCGCGCCGACAATCCCAGCCTTGCACGCCGCCGTCACCATCGCTGGATTGCTGATGAGGAACATTGGCGCGCAAACGGCCGGGAGGACGATCGTGTCGCGAATAAAGGGATCGAGCGCCACCAGGTAACCTCCCTGAATATTCGAAGCGTGCTAGTCGTCGAAACCGACGAACACGACCGCCTCATCGACCGATTTGCGTTCCGACACCACAGTATTGGCCGGAAAATCGTCATCCGGCCAGCCGAGCGCGATGCTTTTCATGATCACCTGATCGTCGGCGATGCCGGCATGTTCGCGCACCACGGGTGATTGCATAATCCCCTGGCTGTTGATGACGGTGCCCAATCCGCGCGACCAGGCGGCATTGACCAGTGCAGTCGCGACCGCCCCACAATCAAACGGCGTATCGTCGCTGCCATCGAGCACCCGGTCATAGGTGATGATGATGCAAACGGGCGCGTCAAACTGGCGGAATCCGCGCAGCACCCAATCTGTACGCGCTGCCTTGTCGTCGCGCTCGATGCCCATGGCGGCGAAAAGCTGCTTGGCGACGCCCACCTGCCGATCGCGGTGCTGGCCTTCGAACGGTTGCCCCGTGCGGAACTCGCGCGATTGCGGCACGCCGGCGACCATCCGTTCGGTGTTGCCAGCGCGAATCCGATTGAGCGGTTCGCCAGTGATGACGTAAAAATTCCAGGGCTGGACATTCATCGACGACGGCGCGCGCATGGCGATACCGATAATCTCTTCGATCAATTTCTTTGGCACGGCATCCGGCTTGTACCCGCGGATGCTGCGCCGACCGAGGACAACCTGATCGTAGCCCCGCTTCATATCATCATTGGAAATTGCACTCATGCCCGCTTCATCATTCTGCCGCCACGGCGTGCCGATCCGTCACGCGCGGTCCACGCACCAGCGTACCCGGCCGCGCGCCTGTCGGTGATCCGTCGCGGAAGGTTACCTGCCCGTTCTTGATCGTCGCCCGGTACCCTTCCGCCTTTTGCAGCAAGCGCTTGCCCCCGGCAGGCAAATCGAAGGCCAGATAGGGCTTCAGCAAACGCAGCCGATCCATGTCGATAATGTTGATGTCGCCCAACATCCCGGGCGCGATCCGCCCTCGGTCCCCTAGGCCATAGCTGTCAGCGGTATGCGAACTGAGCCGCATCACCGCATGTTCGAGCGAGACCCGCGCGCCGCGCGTGCGATCCCGTACCCAGTGGGTCAGCATGAAGGTGGTGCTCGCCGCGTCACAGATCGAGCCGCAATGCGCGCCGCCATCGGCGAGGCTGACCACGGTATCCTTGTGATGGAGCAGCTCGGCGATGTGATCGAGATGTCCCTCTACATAGTTGAGCATCGGCAAGTAGATGAAACCGCGCCCCTCGTCCGCCATCATCACGTCATAGGCGTATTCCGCCGGATCGCGCTCCTCGGCGGCGGCAAGAGCCGCGATCGACTGGGATGCGGTCGGCTCGTAATCGGGCTGTTCGCCGAGCGTGTATTGCTCGTGCCAGTCCTGAAAAACCTGGAGCATCATGTCGTTGAGCTTCACCCCCGGCGGCGCGATCGGCTCTTCCAGCAGCTTCGCCTTGAACGCCGGGTCCTTCAGCGCGGCGAGTTGCTCCTCCCAGGGCTTGCCGGCGATCGCGCGCCAGCTTGGGCGCAACAGGAAGGGGTGCGCGGTCGCCCGCCAGTTCATCAAGATGCCGGTGCCGCGCAGCGCGATTTGCGCAGTAATGTTGGCACCCCGCGCATTGGCTTCCTCGGTCCGGCGCATCTGTTCGCGCCAGCTTGCCTGCACGATCTTCGACTGGATCAGCGCATAGCTAACTGGCATGCCGGTTTCGCGCGACACTTCCTCCATCCAGGCGAATTCCTCGGCGCAGGGGTTGAGGTCCGATGCCAGCTCGAACACGCCGTGCCCGGCGCGCTTGATCGCCTGGCCAATGCCGACCAGCTCGTCGCGCGCGGCATAGGTCCCCGGCACGACGCTGCCGTCGCTCGAGCGGTGCACCACTGTGCGGCTGGTGGAGAAGCCGAGTGCTCCCGCCTTCAGCCCCTGCTCGACGATATCCGCCATCGCTGCGATATCTTCGGGCGTCGCCGCCTCATTGCGCGCGCCGCGCTCGCCCATCACATAGGCGCGCACCGCACCGTGCGGCACCTGCGCCACGACATCGACAGTGCGCGGCATGCGCTCCAGCACGTCGAGATATTCCGGAAACGTCTCCCACCCCCAGGTCAGTCCTTCGGCGAGCGCCGATCCGGGGATGTCCTCCACCCCCTCCATCAGCGCAATCAGCCAGTCGTGACGATCGGGCGCGGCAGGCGCGAAGCCGACCCCGCAATTGCCCATCACGACGGTGGTGACGCCGTGCCAAGACGACGGGGCCAATTCCGGGTCCCAGGTCGCCTGCCCGTCATAATGGGTATGCACATCGACAAAGCCGGGGGTGACGATCAATCCCGTGGCGTCGATTTCCGCGCGCCCCCTGCCCGCCACCGTGCCGACGGTGCTGATGATACCATCGTCGATCGCGACATCGCCCAGGAAACACGGTGCCCCCGTACCATCGACGATCGTACCGCCGCGAATCACAAGATCATGCATGGTTGAGCTCCCCTGCCTCTATTCGGATGGGCGCGACCAGCGCCATGAAAGCCCCAACGTCGATACTATTCCTTAGCTTTCAGCCCATGGCAAATCCGGATAGGCTACATGGCATTTGCCGACAATGAGGCCATTATTGCGACGCCATTTGCTCGCCAATATGTCTGGTTAAGCCATGGGGCGGGGCACGGCTTCGCAGCATAAAGCGCCCATGGCCCTTTGATGCGGTTAAAATATGGGCGGAGTGCGCAATGGCAACGATCGAGCAAATTGACGACCGGACAACCGACATCGACCAAGTTGCCGCAAAATTCGCCGCTGATGGCTTTGCCGTGGTCCACGATCTCGCCGATGCCGATTGCGTTGCAGACCTGCGCCGGGTCTATGACGGGATGCTCGATGGATCGATCCCGTGTCCGACGACCGACCGAATGCTGGGCGGCGTCACGCGCCAGCTCACCAACCCGCACCGCTTTCATCCGGCGTTTCGCGACAACATTGCTGTCGAGCGCGCCAAGGATTACGCGGCAAAAATTCTGGGCTGCGATCGCCCCGACATCATCTTTTCAATGATGATCTACAAGCCCGCTGGTCATGACAAGGACACGCCTTGGCACATGGACATGTCCTACACCCATATGCCCGCGCTATGGGCGGGCGCACAGGTGCCCAATAATCTCAACATCACCTTCTGGCTCGCGCTCGACGATGTTGATGAGACGATGGGCTGCATGGAATTCATCCCCGGCGTCCAGAATAATCCCATGCCCGAACATTTCGTCGCCTCCGGCGAAGCGAGCGAGGATACGCGCCTGTTAGCAATTCGCGATCCAGAATCGGTGCTTGATCTGTCGATGGCAGTGCAATGCCCGATCCCGGCCGGCACCGCGACCATTCACGGCTATTCTACCCCGCACTATACAGGCCCCAATCGATCTCCCCGCCAGCGCCGCGCCTATATCTTCAGCTTCGCGCGGCCCGACATCGCCGACGTGATGACTGACGTGCTGGTAAAAGGCCGACCGCAGTCCTGAACCAAAAGGCAGCGCGGCCTGCCCAGTATCAATCGACCCAATGTCGCTCGTTCGCCCGCGCGGGGCATAAACCGCTGCTCGCGACAACAGCCGCCTATCGGCTGCTGGCAACAGCCTGTCGGCAGGGCGCCCCAGAATTGTTATGTGGATTACCAAAGGTTCAGGCTGAACGCCGAACCTCTATAGGCTCTATTAATCTGGGATGGCCGAGAAGCTTGAAAATTCCGGTTCAAGTAAAGGTGCTTACCAAGCAGTGGAGATCCCGAGGCGAACATTGAGCGGCCGCAATGGCGTCGTCTGATCGCGCGATGCCAATCTGAAAGGGTTGCCAAAGGCGAATCGATTACCCGTTTGATTGGTCAGATTGTCGACCACCAGTGAGACGTCTATCGATCTCCATCGCAACCCTGACATCAGTCCGATCGAATAATAATTGCCTTGGCTGATGTCGAACAGGTCGCCGGTACCGAGCACGGATCGCCCCACATAATCGGCTGTGAAGCCGATACGGGGCGTTACGGTCGCTGCATGCCATTCATAGGAGACTGCAAGGTGAGCAGCAAAGGGCGGCGTTTCCGGTAACCGCCGGTTATCCCGCTTGGATTGATCCGCCATCGGCCCCGACACCGAGTTATTAGTGAATAGAAATGTCCCATCAGCCTTGAGACCCCGAATCGGTATCCAGTCGATGTTGCCCTCAACCGTTTCGATCCGGGCATCACCTACATTAGCGGTAAACGGTTGCCCTGCCCGATTGATGAGATCAGCCTGAATACCGCGCCAGCGAGCCAGCGAAAAACTGGTCGAAAAGGCAAGGCCAGTCTCGCTGCTGCGCAATTTGCGCATGCCAACTTCACCGACAATAATCGAATCGGATTGATAATCCGCCACACGCCCGATCCCTTGGGCAACCGCAAGGCCGCCGGTTCGATAACCTGACTGGTAGCGCGCAAACAACGATAGTTGCGGGGCAACCACCCACGACAATGCCACCGTTGGATCAATGCGACGAGTCGAGCGCCCGCGGACGAAATTGTTCGAACGTGGCGTGCTTGATGGTTCACCATCAACCCGCGCAGACGTCACGCGACCACCAACCGTGGCAAAAACCGCTGGCAGGATTTTCACCGTCCCCTCGGCAAATCCTGAAATTGCTTGGGTAACATTGGTGACACCGATGATGTTCGGATCGCTTTCTGGCGAGCCGATCGCGCGCGAGAGAATGTCGCGGTCGCTGATATAAGAAATGCCAGCGACCCAGGAACTGCCATTGTCGAGCGAGCGCGACAGCCGGGTTTCCTGACTGAACAAAAGCTTGTCACGAGCGGCGGTATAGGTGAGCGGCACAATTCGGCTGCCGACTTGCAGCGTTTGGGTCGCATCGAACCTTTCGGTCGAGCGATAGCCGACAATACCGGTGGCTGAAAAAAAGCGCAGTCCGCTCTCCCAATCCTTCGACAGCGCAAAACGCCCAAACACAATCTGATTGTCAAAGGGTTGCGCTATCCGTGAGCGGCGCACCAGCGGGCCCGATGCTGGCTCAGCATATTGGGCGTCGCGGGTGTCGATGCGCTGATAGGCGCCGCTGACCTCGACACGCCACGCATCGCCGGGATCAAGCCGCAAGCCAAGACGGGCACCCACTGTATCGCTCTGGTTGATATCGGCCAGGCCGCGCCGCGCGTCGTCGATATAGCCGCCATCACGAATACGGTAAGCAACCGCTCGAAGTCCAAGCCTATCCGCGACAATGGGCAGGTTGACGATGCCAGCGACATCGAACCCCGGTGTGCCGCTATATGTCGCTGTGACGCCGCCGCCGATCGACCCGGACAATCGGTTGAGATCGATTGGATTTGACGTGTGTCTGATCACGCCGCCGATCGCTCCGGACCCGTAAAGCGTGCCCTGCGGCCCTTCCAAAATCTCGACGCTTTTGAAGTCATAGAGCCGAAGGCCGGGGTCCGGCCCCGTATAATTGAGCTGAACGTCGTCAAGATAGAGGCTGACGGTCGCTTGGGTGCTGCCGTTAAAGCTGCTGTCGGCGACGCCACGGATAAAGATCTTGTCGCGACCCGCCCCCAGATGGGTGCTCTGTAATATCGGATATTTCTGGACCGAATCAGACAAGTTACCCGCACCCTGAGGCGGCAATGGTGTCCCCCCTTCGATGAAGATCATACTGCCGGGAAAGCGCAGCAAGGGAACGCGCTGCTTGCTGCCGGTTACCAAGATGTCATCGACCGACGCCGGCTCGCTGACCGGTTTAGCGCGAGCCGGTGCGCGCAACGGTTTTGGCACCGCCATGCGGACGATGCGAAAGCCGCCATGCCCAACAGCAATCGCGCGAAGGCCGGTACCTTTAAGAAGCTCAGCCAACGCACGTCGCACCGACATTGATCCGCTCAGTCGCGGTGTGCGGATCAGGTTGAGCCCCGGTTCGGTGCTGACGATCTCTGCGTTTGCTGTGCGGGCCACCGCCGTTAGCGCCGCGTCTAGGCTTGTCGCCGGAATCGAAATCGCTGTCTCGCGCGCCGTTGCAGGTGCGGGCATGGCAACCGCCACGCCAAAGAGCAGAGGACCAAGACTAACGCGAAGCCGGTTCGCTGTCCGATAATATCCACCGCTCGCCGTCACGCCGCAAATTTGCTCCAATCAGTGAAGCCAGATGCGGTACATCCCGGTCGGCGTCCCCCGAAAAGCGAACCATGCCCGTAAAGGGCCGTGCCGACAAGTCGGACGCCAGTATCAAATTGATACCATAAAGCCGGTTGAGCGTGACCGCGACTTCATCGAGCGATTGTCCATTGAAGCTCAATCGACCAGACCGCCAGCCGCCCACCAATGCAGGCGCCATCTTGGACATTGTAACATGACCGCTTGCCTCATTAACATTTAGGGCGTCACCCGGTGCCAGCATCATTGCTTCAGCATCGGGCCGGTACATCACTGATCCTTCGGCCACCTCAACAGTCAACCGATTGGGCAGGCGCATGACGTTGAAGACCGTGCCCAGATCACGGATCTCAATCTTGCCCGACATAACGGCAAAGGGCCGCGCGGAATCATGGCGGACATGAAATGTCGCTTCGCCCTGTTCCAGCACGGCTATCCGCATATTGACGTGATCGAGCCGCAGCCGTGTCCCCCCGCTCATCTCGATGCTGGTACCATCGGCCAGCGCAACCGTCCGGCGTTCGCCGCGCGCTGTCGCGATCTCATAGGACGAAGCGTGCCGCGCGAGCAGGCTGGGCAGCGTTACAGCGACCAAAGCAGCCGCCGCTGCTGACGCCCCTGCGGCCCATAGCCAGTGCTTGCGACCATTGTCATTGGCGGCAGCCGATATAGCAATGGACATAGCAGTGGGCTCAGGGAAACGGGCATTGGCGATCGCACGATCCTGTATGGCGATAGTGTCATAAGCTGCGGCGTTTGCCGGGCTTGCCTCGATCCACTCGATAAAAACGGCCCAGTCGTCTTCGCGCGCTTCGGCAAGCCGGATGTGCCATCCAATCGCTTGTTCGACAATCATGCCTTGGTCAGCGCGCACGATCTGTGCTCCCTTCATCGTCAAGACGATGCAGACTGGCTAAATCCTCATCAGATTGACCGAATTGATCATAAATTTTGCGATAGGCGCGCTGTAACAGCTTTTCGACCCCGCTGACGCTGATTCCAAGCTCTTCAGCGATCGCGCGTTGCGGCTTGCCCTCTATCCGGGACAAACGGAGCGCGGTGGCCATTCGCTCGGGCATCTTGTTGAGTGCGGCTTCGACGACACGCCATTCATCCTTGGCAATCAGGATGCGTTCAGCATTAGGCACGTCATCGGCAGCAGGGCCCAGTTCACTCCAAGCCGTATCGCGTGCAGCCCGCTTGGTTGCAGCGATGCGACGATCGGTCGCCAAATTGGCGGCAACGCGGAAAAGAAATGCTGCAGGCTCTGCGACCGGATAATCACTTAACCCGTCGATCTTCAGCCACATTTCTTGCAAAAGATCCTCGGCCTCCTCGAGGCTGCCGAGCCGAGCCGTGAAAAGCCGAAGGAGCATTGCGCGCCGCGCCAGGAAAACGGCCGTTAGTCCGTCGGCTGCCACGCTTGCTTCGCCCCTTTGGTGGTCATTGAGGAAACGATAATCCTTTTGCGATGGCCATGTCGGCAATTCGCAAGCGGCGCAAGGCCGATGCTTCACGGGGCCTGGCGCTGGCAATTTCGTCACCGTGCCGATTGCCGGCACCGGGATGGCACATCACCAGATGCATCGAACCCGGTTGTTGGAGGAACGCTGCGAAGACGCCGGCATAATCGCGGGCAAAGTCATAATGGCCGGCAAAACTGTCATTGCAGCTCAGCCCATATCCCGCGGCCGCGGCGCGCAGACCGCGCGAATGAAAGGCACTGCCAATTGCCTTGCCCCGAAAGGGCCGCGACAGCATCGCCAACGGTCGGTCCGAACAATTGCGCAGCCAGGCACCCGGCGCGCGGCACGCGGTTTCCTTCAAAACGATGTCGCGGATGCCGGGCAGCGCATGGGCGTGTTGATGGCCATCAACAAAGGCTGGCGGACGCCCCATAGTCGCCATGAAGGCATCAAATTGCGCACGAAGCTCAACGGCGATCTGGTCCAGCGGCAGCCGCCCCCCATGCGCATATCGCCGCAGCGCCTCTATCGATGGCAGCATGCCTTCAGGGGCAATTTCGGGCATCGGCGTCAACGGATTTTCGCCAGTCAGCGTCAGATGCAGGCCGATTTGAACATAGTCCGGCAGATTGTGCAGCAATACACTGTCTGCGGCCCAGCCGGGCATTACCGCCATACAGCTGATTGCATTCAGTTTGCCATCCTGCGCCAGCGCCGCGATCGTCTCGCTCACATCGCGGGAGAACGCGAAATCGTCAGCACACAGGATGAGACGTGGCAAAGGCAGGCCCTTCGAGGTGATGAAACTGCCGCTCGCGCATACGACTGCTGTTGAGCCTGCGCTGCTGCAAACGGCGGGCGAGGAAGGAATAGAAAAACCAGTCCCCCACAAAAGGCGCAGCCACAGAATAAAGGGCTCGCTCGAGTAGCGTCCAGCAGATGGAGTCGCGATCACGCTCGCGCGGCGACGGCACGCACCATAGGTCAGCCGCGTAACGCATGGTGCCGTATTTCATCACGCGATGGATGATCTCATGATCCTCCAACACATAGTTCCAGCGTTTTGGATCAAATCCACCCGCGGCACGAAGCGTTGCGGTATGGAATGCCTGGCCCGCTCCACCCGTATGAGATTGTTTTGGCAAAAATCTTGCCGCCGTCATAATCGTACGCGCGCGCGACAGCCGATCTTCTTCGCTCGCCTCACGCGCGACAAAATAAGCTCCCGCCACGGCACAGCCTGGGCGCTCGAGAAGTTTCTGCGCGCTTGCTAGGTAATGCGGTGGATAGATTGTATCGGCATCGAACGTGGCGACATAGGGCGTTCGCACCAAATGCAGACCCGCGCGAAGCGCTGCCGTCTTACCAGGCGAAAGCTCTGTGATCAGCGTGTAATCCAGCCCGTGAAAGTCGCAAGCCGAGCGCGCTACTTCAGCGCTACCATCTGTCGAGCCATTGTCGATCAGGATCAGCCTGAGCTTCGCGCTCTGTGCCGCAATGCTGCAGATGGTCGCTTCAAGATAGTCACATTCGTTGAAAAACGGGATTAGCCCCGTCCACAATGGCAGTTGATCGAGATTTGCCCAAGGGTTGGACAATGAACGAAGCGGATCGAACTCGATAAACATGCATAACCTCGCCGAGACCTTAGTCGGGAGTCGTGGTCGGCATGCGTCCCTAGGATTCGCTTGCGAACCCTTTAAGCCTGCTTACCGATACCGAACCTGATGCAAAGACGATGCTGGGACGGCGATCCCGCACCAGCAGGGCAAAAAAATTTACCGATAATTTACTTTTGCATCATCACGCTGAATGCGGCGGACAAAAAACAAGGGCTAAGCTGCTGAATCAACTGCTGACGTTGCCGCAGTACGGCGCCAGAAATAGGCTTTCCAGCGTTTTTGGTCCGATTCAATCATGGGCAGTTCCTGCCATCCCTCGCCGCAAAACAGGTGGGCAAGGCCGACTGACTGGGGTTCAAAATTCGTCACGAAAAGCTGGTCCGCGCAGCTTTGCGCAGCCGCTATCAATTGGGCCTGATCCTGGCCGTAGATCAGCACTTCGCACAGCGTTACAATATCATAGCGTTGGCGGGGCAGCGACGGGAGCAGATCGCTGAGCTTTCCTTGAAGAAAATCATATGCCGGCAGCGCCACCCTTGCCCGCTCTAGCGCGGTACCAGAAATGTCGACGCCGGTGATGTAGCTGGCGAGCTCACCGAAATAGCGGGTTTGGGCGCCTTCGCCGCAGCCAATTTCCAGCAAGGAGTCAATCTTGGGGCAATGCTGCGCGATCAGGGCGTTTGAGGCCGCAAATCGACCCTGTTCACGGCTGGCAAGATTCCATGGGTCTGGCTTCTCGTACATGGCGTCCAGGATGGCCGGGTCGCCAGTGAACTGTTTGCGCCGAATGGACCAACGATACAAGGATTTAAGAATCGGGATCGCCATGATCAAAAACAGCCTTTCCGGAAATGGGTAGAACGCGGGAAATCGGCATTTGCCCCGCCGCGAATTCGATCTGATGCATCAGGTCGGTCGAGCGAAGCCCGTATGGCTGGCCGAAAGCCATTAGCAACATTCATCCCATCGTCTCCATCGCCATCTTCGCCGCCGACCGTTAGCAATCGTGCATTGACGATGCCACTTGCCATAATCCCCACATTGGATAGGCGAACGATCAGTGTACCCGACCCATTATGCTCGAAAACACTGATCATTCGAACGCGCTCGCAAAAAATTTTTTGCCCACCGAGAAATATCAGTGAGGATTTTTAGGTTCGGGAAGGTCTTTGACACAGGATCAACCGGAATCAACCATTATGCCCCTAGCCGACCCAGAAGTGCAGGCCCCCTTGTTGATCCGGTCAGCGAAGCGCGCATTCGCCGAGCTGAAGCGCTTTCAGTCATTGATCGTGTCTGTGGTGGGCGGCGTCGCAACAATGGCAGCGTTGGGCGTCGCGCTGAATCAGTTCAGCCAGCAGGGCACCCAGCCGTTGGTCGCTTTGGTCAGCAGCGGCTTTGCCTTCTGGGCTGCTTTTGCAGCGATGATGCTGGTCGAGCCCGTTGCCGGCTATTGGATCATGCGTCGCCAGCTCGGCACCGGTCTGGAGACAATGGGTCCGTTGCTGCGCAAACAATCGCTCAACATGCTGCTGTTCAGTTGTGCAGGGGACACATTGTTCCTCGCTTGGCTGCAAAAGCACCTTGGCAATACCAAGACTGCCCTGGCGTTGGTTTGCGACATGGCGATCATTTCTGCGCTTGTGAACAATGCCGCAACGCTCGGCCTTTTGGTCCTGATGCGCGAGCCGCTTCAGGCGCTCGCTGGTGGGCGAATCGATGATCGAATCGTCCTGCTTGCTGTCGGCCTTGCTGCCATCCCGCTGGTGCTGATGACGCTTCGTCAAAAGATTCAACGCAGCGTTGGCGCGCCGGAGATGGTGGCGGCGTTGGGCGCCCGGACAATTCTGCACGGCCTATTGACGATCGCAACATGGCATTTTGCGCTACCGGAAGTGCCGCTGCGCACTTGGCTTATGCTGATCGCGGCCCGGATGATCTTTTCGCGACTGCCGGTTTTGCCCAACAAGGAGCTGGCCTTTGCCGCCGCCGTTGCGATCCTGCTTGGGCCGCACGAACAGATCGGCTTGGTCGTTGCCGGGGTCGCGCTGCTTACGCTGGTAGCAGATGCACTGATGCTGGTGATCTCGCCCGGCGCCTTCCCATGGCGGCGATCGCTTGCCAGCGAAGGGCGCGATCAGCCGATCTTGGCCTAGCCTATCCGCGAATGGCTCGCGCGGCGGGGATAGACATGGCACCATCGCGGCTGCTGCCCGCGAGCGACGGCTTCGGCTATTTCGCGCCCCGTCGGTTCGATCGCCCGTCGCCCGGCTGCCGCCCGCACATGATGTCGCTGGCGGGCGCGCTAGAGGCGCTGCCCGACTTGCCGAGCATCGATTACGACGCCCTATGCGCGCGACGAGCGCAGTTACCCGCCATGAGGGCGATGTCGATCAGGCATTCCGCCGGATGGCGTTCAACATCGTGGCGCATAATCGCGACGATCATACGCGGCAGCACAGTTACTTGATGGGTGCCGACGGTGAATGGCGCCTTGCGCCCGCTTACGACCTGACGTTCTCGAACGGGCTCGGTGGTGAGCACTATCTCGCCATCGAAGGCGAAAGCCGCACGCCCACCAGGTCGCAGGTCGTGACGCTCGGAAGAAGGCACGGCCTGTCCGATCGAACGATCGCCGAGATCATCGACACAGTGCGCGATGCGCTGGCCAACTGGCCGGCGATCGCCAAGGAACTCGGCGTGACCGCATCACGTGCCGAGATCGACGAACGGCTAGCCCACACGGCTGCAACGTTCGGCTGAGCAATCGTGCAGACACAAAAAAGCCCACCAACTCGCAGAGAAGGCGGGCTTTTAGTGGTGGGCGTGGCAAGGATTGAACTTGCGACCCCTGCGATGTCAACACGAGCGACCCACGCAAAATTGCGGTTTTTGGTTCGATAGGCAGGCATTTTCGGGGTGTTCTGGCAGTGATTCAGCGTTTTGCGCTTGAAGCTGGTACACATGGTACCAGTCGAACACTGCGGGAAATGGGAATGAAATATACTTGATGTATCAGCTAATTAGAGGGTCTTACCATTGCCCAGACGTGCTGAACGCGCAAAGGGTCCAAGTGAATGTCGTCGCGAAGAAGGTTTGGATGGCGCGCATCGATCGAACGGGCAGCCGCACAGAATAACCGGGTTTATTGATCGCCTCCGATTCAGTGCTGGTCTTTGACGACTTGGTCATAGCTATGCTGCGGGCTATTGAGGGGTAGCCGGTTTCGTCCTGGATCAGCGGACCACCTACACGTTATTTTACCCCGGTCTTGGCCCTGTTACGTTGGCTTGATGACGCCAATTGGCGATGCTTCGCCGCCGTTCCTGCTAGGTTTGAAGCCTACCTCTTTATTGCACAATCAGCAGCCGGAGACCCGTCACCAGCAGTGCATCTTGGCGAAGCGTTGCCTTCACGGGCACTGCATGCGCGGCCTCGAGCCGCCAATTCCCCTGCGGCACGCCATCGAAATAAGCGAGACCCTCAAAATCGCTGCGGGTGACAGCGACACGCTTGCCGCTGGTATCGACTAGAGCGACCTCGATCCCGGGCAAAGGCCGATGTAGATCGCCATTAATCGTTTCGACGAGCGCCTCGATCTCGCCGGTCTGACGAAGCGGCACTGGCACGTCGAGAACCTGGCCGGGACGCACCACTGCGCTGACGCCAGGATGAACCGGCCGCAGGCGCAGGTCGGGCAGCGATGCGAGCTGGACTTCCATATCGACGCGGCTGCCGGGCAACAGACCGCCAATGCGCGCCGTGCCATCCGTGGCGGTCGTTTCGCGGCGAATGCTGCTATCCACTATGAAGCTGGCACCACCGATATCAGGCTCGCCAGCCCCTTGCGCGCCGTCACCATCAATGTCTTCGAAGACATGGGGTTGAAGCGCGCCGCTGTGGCCAATGCCGGCGACGGCGAAGCGATATCCGACTCGGGAATCGTGGAAAAGCGCGGCCGACAGGTTGAGCCCCACGCGCCAACCATTGGGTCCGATCCCGACGCCGCCACCAACCGAAATCGCACCGAAATGCCTTTCGGCGGTGGCGGCAACGCTGGCAGCGCCGCGCCGGGCATCCCAGCCGAAATCGATCCCCATGCTCCCGCGTGCCGTCGCGCGCGCCGCCGATGCACCGATCTGGTGGAGACTGAACCCGTCGGCGACGCCAAAATCGAGCCCTCCGCGGAGCCGCCAGCCGCCGATGGCGCGCGCGACGGCAATGTTCCCCAACAACGTCGGCGCAGTTCCATCGCGCCGTTCGAGGCTGGCCCCTTGGCTAAAGCGCCATTCGCCCATCGCCAGCGCCAAACTGGAATCAAGCCGGTCAACAGCGCTGCCGCTGCGTTCGATTATGCGCCGCCAGCCGACCAGCAGCGGCAGGCTGCGCCGTCCAAGGCCGAGCCGCGTCGCTGCGGAAAAGCCAAATTCACGGGCCAGGCCGTTGACCGCGCCGGGCCGGGGTGGCCGAGTGATATCGCCATAATCGGTAGCTTCAAACTTGATGTTGGTGCTGCCCCATTGCCGAACGCCGCGCAGCGCAACCGCCGGTCGGCCGCCGCCATCGCCCGCCACCAGCAAGCTACCAAACCCGCCGAACATCGCCGCGTGAACGCCAGCGGCCATCGCCGGACTGCCCCCAGTCAGCGGCGCGCGCATGTCCACGCGCATCGAGACACCGCCGGCAATGCCATGTTCCAGCGCGGCAAAGGCAAAACTGCCTATCGCAGTCTGAGTCGGCACAGGCGGCCCGAATATCGGCAGGCCGCTGTCAACGATCCCAACCGAATAGACGAATTCGTTTTCTGTGTTGAGTTCGTTACCGACAAAGCGGGTAAAGGCGCGTTCCTCAATCTCGCCATGCGGACCAAACAACCTGACGATGTAATTGTTAGCGCCTGCGCGCAGCGGCACATCGGCAAACACATAATCGCCAGCAGCGTCGGGCTTTTCGCACACCGCTACCAGCCGGTCATCGCGGTGAAGTTCGGCGTCCCAGCCGCGCGGCAATGGCCCACGCAGCTCGATCTGGTCGAAAAGGTCAGCGCGCCATTGCGGTCGATTAGAAATCACGATGCCACGGCCGCTACTGGCGACGCCGATCAACGGCTGTGCTGGAACATTGACATCGCCGATGGCAAAGCTGCGGGCATGAAGCGGGCCAAGCTGGTCGCTGGCTTCGCTGTCGCGACCCAGCGCGAGGCGGACGCTGGGTGGGCCGCTGCTTTCCGCCGCCAGCCGTGCGCGCGCTGTCATGCCCGCAAGATCGGCGACCATTTCGACCTGGCCCGCGATAGAATTGCCGTTGCTGCCCGAACCGAAAGCAAGCGCCATGTCGAGCGTCGGCCAGCCGACCGCCCCCCAGGGATTGGCGATACGCGGGAAGTTTGGCCGAGCCGGTTCGGCGCCCGACAGTGCCTGGCGACGGCGTTCGGCACGATCGAGCCGTGCCGCAACGGGCAAGGGCTCAGCGCTGTCGATGGTGATGCGCAGATTGGCTTCGTCGTAACGAAGCGTCACCGGCAAAAACTTGGCAAAGGCCGCCAGCGCCATGCAGGAGCCTTCGGGTGACGGCGTTAGCACGACGGGGTCGACCGACACCCGGCGCTCGGGGGCGTGGAGGTCGATGACCTGCTGGCCATTGGCTTCGCTGTGCGCGATTTCCATCGCGTCGAGCACCAGCCCCAGCGGCAGGCACAGCCCCGCCGAGGTCATGTAGGCCGGCAGCGATTCGAGCAACTGGAAGCGGCCCAAGTAGAGCGCGACGATGCTAAGATCATCACGCCCCGCGCGCGGGGTGCGGCTGCCGCTGACGCGCGCTGGCTGGGCGCCGAAAAGGCTGTCGAAATCCTTGTCGTTATCGTGCGACTGGGCGTGCGCCGGGGCGGCCAGCAACAGCGTGGCCAGCATAAGCAGAAATATCCGCATGACCCGGCACAGACCGCCCCGCGTCCCGCCGGTTAGAGCTGAACGCGCCGCGACGCGATCAGGCCGGGTGCCTTGGGATCGGACGAGACATAATCGATTCGGACGTCGCGGCCGATCAGCTTGGCCTTGATGTCGGCCGGTAACGGCAGGAGCACGTCGCGATCGGTGTTGGGTGTGTAGATGGCGATGCCGCGCACATTGTAGACCGGGTTCGCCTCACCCGCGATGGTCAACCGCAGATCACCATAGGTCGATCGCGTACCCGCGCGGGTCAGCTTGATGACCAGCAAGTTGTCTGCTTTGCTTGTCAGGGCAGCGGAATCGACGCTGGCGATGGCATCAAGTGCCCCCACACGGACGATGACCGGAATGGTAATCGACCGCACCGCGATCAACTGGATCGACAGAGCGCCGTCATTGGCATCGCTGGCAGTCGAGGTCGCGGCCCCCGCGTTGGTCGGCGCCGACATCAGCCGCAAATGGCTGCGATATTCCCCGGGCGCGAGACCGGCCGGCAGCGTAACCGACACGCGCAGTGACTGGCGGGCGCCGGGATTGAGGACGACACGGCGCGGCGAGAAGCGGATCATGTCGGCAGCGAAAAGCTCGCCAGGCCGCGTTTCAGTGACGGTTTCGAGCGCACCATCCGAGCGCATCCGGCGATTTTCGACATCGATGCGGAACGCAGTCTGTTCATCGCCCTTGTTGACGAGGATCAGTTCGGTGCTGCGTTCGGTGCCGCCAAGAACGACGCGGGTCGGGGCAATCATCAATTGGGCAGCAGCCGGACTGGGCAGCGCGGGGATGACGATCGCAGCCAGCAGCGGTGCAAGGCGCAAAAGGCGTTGAGGTGAAAAGCGCATGGCAGGGGCTTTCCTTCAAAAATGGTTTGGGGATGGACAGGGTTGGAGTCCGGATCGCGAGGGGGCGATCCGGGCTCCTTCCCCTGCCAGAATCGATTACTGATATTCGACAGCGACGACGAAACGACCGGTGTACTTGCCGGCAGCCTGGCGGACGCCAACGTCGAGCGTGCCGCCGACGGTGAAGTGGTCTTCGCCCTTGACGAGACGGCCGGCGTCCTTCGAACCCGTGAAGTTGAACACCTTCATGCCGTTGCCCTTGTCATTGGTGATCTCGATGCCGTCTGGAAGTGAGATGGTGTAAACGGCGTCTGCTTCACCCTTGACTTCGAAGGCAGCGGCAGTGTGGTCGGACGTCAGGCAGGTCAGCGCCGCGCCGCACTTCTTGTCGCCGCGTGGCGACACGACAACCACGTCACCCTGCGTCAACGACGGCGCGATGGTGCCGAAATAGAGCGGTGTGTTGTTCTCGATCTGCAGCGGTGCGATGATCTTGGCACCGGCGCCCGCTTCGGCGGTAACCGGAGCAGCCTGGGCAGCACCTGCAAGCGAGAGTGTGGTAAGCGCTGCAACAGCAAAAATCGTCTTCATGGTCATTTCCTTATTCATCTTGGTTTCGGGCAGTGGATCGGGGTCCGCTGCTGCCGTTCAGATGCGCCACGATGGGCAGCGCTGTCGCGTCGGCATCCGGCTCGAAAATGACGGAATAGGATAGCGGCCTGCGCCAATCGGCGCGATCGTCATCATTTTTTCATCCTTGCCATGCGAATGGCAGAAACATCCCTGTGGCCGGTCATCGGAACCGACCTTTGGCACAGCTTGGCTATCCGAAAGTATAGGAACCCCCTACGGACGGGAACTTGCCTTTGCCCGCGCTTCGTCGCCATGAGGCCCTATCCGAAAGGATAGCGACCAATCCACGGAGCCGAACAACTTGAGCAGCGATCCCGACAGCAGCGACCGCCAGAACGAGGGAGAACTGGCGCGGCTTGCCGCGCTGGCGGCGCTCGACGTGCTCGACACCCCGGCGGAGCGCGAGTTCGACATAATCGCCGAACTTGCGGCCGACCGCTTCAATACGCCAATCGCACTTGTCAGCCTCGTTTCCGCCGACCGGCAGTGGTTCAAGGCGCGTATTGGCCTTGATATCCCGGAAACGGCGCGCGACGTGTCGTTCTGCGCCCATGCCATCGAAGGTGACGACGTCATGGTCGTGCCTGATGCCACGGAAGATCCGCGTTTTGCCGATAATCCCTTGGTCGTCGGCGAACCGCACATGCGCTTTTATGCAGGAGCCCCGCTGGTCCTGGCATCGGGCGCGCGGATCGGGACGTTATGCATTATCGATCGCCGCCGCCGTGGCCTCGACTCAAGGGAACGCAGGGCACTCAAGCTGATGGCGCAACAAGTCGTCGATCTGCTCGAATTGCGACGCCTGCGTCATTCGCAGCAGATTTCGCAGATCATCAGCGAAACGGCGTCCGATGCCTTTGTCTGCACCGATGGGGATAGCAACGTCATCTACTGGAACCGAGCAGCCGAACGGATGTTCGGCTGGACTGCGCGTGAGGTGCTAGGGACCAGCCTCGACATTATCATCCCCGATCGCCACCATCGTGCCCATCATGGCGGCATGGCGCATGTCCGCAAGACCGGGCAATCGCGCCTGGTCGGCCGCATGGTCGAAGTGCCGGCGCTGCGGCGCGATGGCTCCGAATTTCCGATAGAGCTTTCGCTTGGCATGTGGAACGCCGACGACAGCATACATCCTATCGGTTTTGCCGCCATCATCCGTGACGCCAGCCAGCGCAAGCTCCTCGAGGCCGACCGCGATACAACGCGCGAGCGATTGGCCGAACAGATCGCCGCCATCGAAGTATCGAATGACGGCGTTGCCATCACCGATACGGTGGGCCAGTTTATCTTTATGAACCGCAGCCATGCCGAAATGTTCGGCTATGTTGATGCAGCCGACTTGATAGGCATGCACTGGTCAAACCTTTATACACCCGAGGCGCGAGAGCGGCTTGAGGCCGAGGCCTTTCCCGTTCTGAACGCCGAGGGCCGTTGGCGTGGCGAATCCATCGGCGTGCGGCGCGACGGCTCTGCAATCCGGCAAGAGATTTCGCTGTCCCTGCGGTCGGACGGTGGCCTTGTGTGCGTTACCCGCGATGTCGGCGAACGCCATCGCAGCGAGCGCGAAATGGCGCGGCTGCGCGAACAGTTGCTGGTGTCGCAACGGCAGGAGATCGTCGGCCAGATTGCATCCGGCATCGCCCATGATTTCAACAATCTGATCGCTGCCATCTCCGGGTCGGCGGCGTTGATCGTCGCTGATCCTGCTAATGGCGCGCGGCGGCAGGCAGAGCGGATAGAGACCGCGGCGGCAAATGCCGCATCGCTGGTCGCCAAAATGTTGTCGCTCGGCAAACGGACGCCTGACAACCGCGAGATCGACCTGGCTGCCAAAATCCGCAACGTCGTCGAATTGCTCAGGGCCAGTCTTGCGCCCCTGCACAGCATCGTCATGCAGCTGCCGGGCGAACCGATTAGGCTGATGGCCGACAGCACCGAAGTCATGCAGGTGCTGCTGAACCTGCTCGTCAATGCCCGTGATGCGATGGACCCGGATCAGCCCGGCCGAATCACGGTGGGTCTTGAAAGGCTATTGCCCGGCGAACCAGCGGCCCGCCCCATCATCGGTCTTCGGCCGATCGGCCCGGCAGCACGGGTGCGCGTGGAAGACACCGGCAGCGGCATCGCCGAACAGGCGCTGACGGCAATTTTCGAACCTTTCCGCTCGGGCAAGGGGCGCTCTGGTTCGGGGCTTGGGCTGGCGGTCGTCAAGAGCATCGTCGAAGCCGCCGGTGGCGGGGTCGCTGTCGATTCTCATCCCGACAAAGGCTCCCGGTTCGACGTGTTCTGGCCGCTCGATCCACCCGAAAAATCGCGGATGCCGACGATGCGGTCGATTCCCGTCTCCAACAACATCCTGAAGGGCCGTGCCGTGCTCGTCGTCGATGATAATCCAGCAGTCGTCGACGTGCTCACCGAACTGCTTGAAGGTGCGGGCGCCGAAGTTGGGCCCTGTCTCGAAGCGCGCGACGCGCTGGCGGCGATCGACGAGGATCCTGACGCCTGGGCCTTGCTGATCACCGACTTCGACATGCCGGGGACGAACGGAGCCGAACTGGCAGCCCAAGCCCGTCGGCTGAAAGCCGATTTGCCGGTACTGCTCTGCACGGCGCTGCCGGAACAATATGGTCGGCAAAACCCGGCGCTGCACAGCTTCGATGCCATCATTGGCAAGCCGGTTTCACTCGACAGCCTGCTTGCCGGTGCCGAAGCTGCGATCGAAGCCTGTGCGGCAAGGATGGCGCGATGAAGATCCTTATTGCCGACGACCATGACCTGCTGCGCGACGTTTTGCGCTCCTATCTTGAAGCCGAAGGCGGCTTCGACGTCGAACTCGCGTCAAATGTCGAGGAAGCAGCCGCAGCAATTAAGGCAGTTGGGCCGTTTGCCATCATTCTGCTCGATTACACGATGCCCGGCATGGACGGTCTTGAAGGGCTGAGGCGGATCAAGGCTGCCGTCGGCGACACGCCGGTCGCGATTATTTCGGGAAGCCCCGTGGCCAGCATCGCCGAACAGGCGATTGAATGCGGTGCGGCCGGCTTTCTGCCAAAGACCCTGCCGGCCAAGTCACTCGTCAATGCCATTCGCTTTATGGCGGCGGGCGAACGGTACCTGCCGATCGGTCTGCTCCAGGCGATGCAGAAAGAGGCTGAGGCGACGCCCTTTGATGACCGATTGTCGCCGCGCGAACAGCAAGTGCTTCGCGCATTGTGCGAAGGCAAAGCCAATAAGGAAATTGCCCGCGACCTCGAACTTCGTGAACCGACGGTGAAATTGCACGTCAAGCTGGTCTGCCGCAAGCTTGGTGCCCGCAACCGCACCCACGCAGCGATGCTGGCCCGGGATGCGGGGTTCCGTTAGAGTTGGGAGCGCCCCCGATACTTGCAGAGGTTGAAACGTCCGTCACCCGGCCATTGGTGCCGTCAACTTTGGAGACGCCCTTCGGTCAAGCGTGATATCAACACCGTCAGTTTAATGCGAGCTGCGCTCGTCTGCGGCACGGTAGCCCTCCGTTCTCGACCATGCGATGCGAAGAATTGCCGAACGTCGGCTTTTGCTGAAGCCTGTCATTCGATACCAACGACCTGAATGGCGGGTATGGCCGTTCCTGAGCGATGGCAGAGATGCTGAAAGCCGACCGGCAGCTGTTCAGCTTTGCGGCGATTCGAGCCGCCATCGTCGGATGACTTGGTCTGAATGGATTTGAGACAGACCGCTTTCAGATCGGATTGTAAGCAAAGCGGACCTTGAAGGGGGTATCAACCGGTTACCGCTCTGCGCCCCAATCTCGGTCATTTTGAGGCGCTGAAGAACTCACCGAAACCGGCCGTTTGCCCTTGAGCTACCCCATCCCGTATCTTCGCAGAAATCAATGATCGAAGGATAGAAAATTCCGCGATCATCATTGGCCTGATCCAGCTGGATCAATGGACGGCTCACCATCTTGACAAATATGTTGATATCAACAATGTTATCGCCATGACACCTGCAACTGCCAAAGACATCGGTTCAACCTGCCTAGGGCTCCATGTCCGTCGGGCGGCGCGGCGGATTACGCGGCTATATGATCTGGCGCTGGCGCCCGTTGATTTAACGATCGGGCAGTTCTCGGTTTTAGCTATGCTCGCCGCTCAGGAAAGTTGGGCGGTCCAGCCACTCGCTGATGCGCTCGGGACCGATCGTAGCTCATTGACGGCATCGCTAAAGCCGCTTGAGCGTCGGGGGCTGGTGGTATCATCCCCCGACGGCCACGACCGAAGGCTTCGCTTTCTAAATCTGTCCCCTTTGGGGGCTGGGTTGATCGACGAGGCGCATGCACTTTGGGCAAATGCTCAGCAGAAGATCGAAAGCCTTTTGGGCAGCGAAAGTGCGGTGGCGCTCCGCAGCGCCCTTAGCGTGCTCCAGTAAAGAATCACTTAGAGCGAGGGGTCATCATGACCAGAAATGTTGATATCAACGCAAATGGGCGCAGCTGGGCCCTCAAGGCGCTTGCGGTAGGCTCATTTGCGACGGGCACCGAAGCTTATGTTTACGTAAGTCAGCTCGACCAACTCGCCATTGACCTGGGAACCAGCCTTGCTGAAACGGGTGCGCTGGCCGCAGCCTTTGCCTTGACCTATGCGATCACTGCACCGTTTGTTGCGGCTTGGACAACCGCTTTCGATAGGCGAACATTGATCGTCGCTGGTCTTGCAGCGATTGGCGTTTTGAATTTTCTCGCAGCAACTGTCGTGACATTCAGCGCTTTGCTGGCAATCCGAATCGCATGTGGTCTGGCGGCCGCTACTGCCGGGCCAGCTTCTTCAGCAGCGGCCGCAGCGTTGGTGCCTCCGGAGCACCGCGGCCGCGCGATGGCAACAGTACTGGCTGGCCTAACACTGGCCTTCATCCTTGGCATCCCCATGGGCAGCGTTGTCGGCGCATGGGGCGGTTGGAGGGCAACATTTGCTTTTGCAGGAGCCATCGCAATCTTGGCGGCAGTAATCCTCCGACTTGTCATGCCACGGATCGCTTCGACGAGCGCCAACAGCGTGCGGCAACTAGGCATCGCGTTTCGGCCCGACGTGACGCGGGCGTTGCTGATGACCACAATTGGATTTGGCGCAACCTTCACTGTCGTGGCCTATATTGGGCCAATCGCTGACCATATAGCAGGTGTTCGGGGCGCAGGCGTGGGCGGACTTCAGGCGCTGATCGGCGTTGGCAGTATCGCTGGTGTCTTACTCGGTGGGCGGCTCGCTGACCGCCCAAACGCCCTAAAGCTGATCGGCTTCACTTTCGTTGCGTCTGCCATTGCGCTTAGCCTGTATTCACTGATCCCCTCTACCGGGCTGGTCCAGCAGCTCGCACTTTATCCGCTCGTCCTGGCGATGGTAGCGGGGGCCGCTGCGCTCTTCATGCGGACCCCGCTTGTTCAGACCCATCTGGTTCGCATCGAGCCGCCTCAGGCGCCGGTGCTGCTGGCGCTCAATGGTTCAGCAGTGTTCGCCGGACAGGGACTGGGGGCTGCGGTCGGCGGGGTAACGATCGCAACCATGGGCGTCGGAGCGCTCGGGTTCGTTGCCGGAGCTGTGGCGTTGCTGGGTGCGCTCCTGACGCTTCGGGCTTCGCCGACTTCGATCCACCGGACCGCATCGAAGATTGCCGCCGACTAGCTAAGCTGAAAAAACAGAAAATGTGCCCGCCGGGATCGACCAGAGTAGCCGACAGGGGGCAGGTCATCAGGCACCGGGCTGAGGATTACGGCAGGCCAACAATGTAACGGGGCCTGAACCTAATTGGCTGGGTCAAAGAAGGGCTGATCCCCGGCAACCGTCACCCGCGCCATGCGACGAACTGCCGGAAAATAATCTGATGCGGCATAGTGCTGACTTGCGCGATTATCCCAGAACGCGATTGAGTTGACGCGCCACACGAACCGGCATTGATACTCTGGAATTACGGCTTGGGCATAGAGATGGTCGAGCAGCCAACCGCTTTCTTTAGCCGACAAGCCTTTGATGTGGCTTGTGAACGCGGTGTTCACATAAAGCGCACGCTCGCCGGTTTCGGGGTGGGTGCGTACCACCGGATGCTCTTGCGGCGGGAATTTTTGGTGAAGCTCTTCCGCTGTCTTTCCCAGGCGACCAGCGAAAACCCGCGCGATATCGTGGACCGCGGTTAAGCCGCAGATCCAGTCTTTCATTGCCGGTGACAGGCCTTCATATGCGGCGACCATATTGGAAAACAGCGTATCGCCGCCAACGGCTGGCAGTTCGATGGCCCGCAGGATTGAACCAAGCGATGGCGCGGTTCGCCACGTCACGTCGGAATGCCAAAAATTTTCACGCCCCTTAGACTCCGGGCCATGTGCAATATGCAAGAGCTCTGGGTCTTCCTGCCCCTTCGGTGTGGCCGGGTGGATTTCGAGCGCGCCGAACCGCTTGGCAAAGGCAATGTGTTGGGCCGATGTCAGGTCTTGGTCGCGGAAAAAAACCACTTTATGCTTGAGCAGAGCGGCGCGAACTTCAGCGATTTGAGAATCATCCAGGGTCTCGCGAAGATCAAGGCCGAAGATCTCCGCCCCAATCATCGGGCTCAATGGCCGCAATTCGAGGCGGCTAAAGGTTTTTGGCCGCGCTTGAACATTCATCCGCTGTTCTCCAACCTTACGATCCCTGTGCTCGCCGTTCTTGACGGACAACCCGAAGTCTACCGACAGGGATGGAACGCCTGTCTTGCGCCACTGTCAACTGATGGCTTCTTAACGCCGCCGTCGCCTCCCGCTTGGAGCCTGCCATTCAGCAAACGACCTAGTTTCCGCGCCAGCGAACCAACCCCCTTTTGAGACCAGCCTTTGACTTCGGCACCACTGCGCGCATGATCACCACTACCTATCGGAAAGTGGCAGGTCGTCGAACCTCCTATGCCGATCAAGGCTGGAGTGGGGCATGGGCGAAGCATTTGATTTCATCGTCGTAGGTGGCGGGTCGGCAGGTGCAGTCATCGCCGCGCGGCTTTCTGAAGACCCTGACATCCGAGTCGCCCTCATCGAAGCAGGAGGTCGCCCGCCCGAACGCGAGTTGATGCCTGCCGCCTGTGCCAGCCTGCAACTCGATCCCGAGACTGATTGGATGTTCTGGGCCGATCCGGGAAAGGCCGGGTTGGGCATGAAGGGTCGGCGCATGCGAACGCCGCGCGGCAAGATGCTCGGCGGATCATCCGGCATCAATTACATGGTCTGGGTGCGCGGCCATCCGCAAGATTTTGACCATTGGGCCGAAATAGGCGCACACGGCTGGGACTATGCTGCCGTCTTGCCTGCCTTCAAGCGGATGGAAGACTTAGCCCTCAGCAACGAAATTGCCATTGATCAGGACGCGCACGGGACCGGCGGGCCGGTTGGTGTCGCCGTGCGATCGCCCATGATTCCCGCGACCCGCCAGTTTGTCGCTGCGGCAGAGGCGGCGGGCATCCCGCGTGGTGATTACAATGGCCGAGATCGTCTGAATCCGGCCGGTGTTTCATCGGCGCACCAGACCAACACTCGCAATGGCCGACGGTCAAGCACCTATCACGCCTATCTGGAGGGTGAAGCCGAAGCGCGGCCCAACCTGACCATCATCACCGGCGCCCATGTGATGCGCCTGATGCTTGACGGAGAGGGCGACGCGCTGACTGCCACTGGTATTGAATACTGCGATGCGACCGGTGCCAGCCAGGCCGTGCATGCCAGCCGCGAGGTCATCTTGAGCGCGGGCGCGATCGGCTCGCCGCATCTCCTGATGCTGTCTGGCATTGGCCCGCGCCGGGAGCTCGAGGCTGCCGAGGTCGTCTGCCGACATGACCTGCCCGACGTCGGCAAGCACATGAGGGATCATCCCTTTGTGCCGATGACCTTCCATGCCCCCGGCCTTGGGGTGCCACTGAACGAGATCGGACTATCGATGGGGCCGGATGTGCTGCGCGCACCCGGAGGGCCATTGCCGGTTGACCCAGCCGATGACGTGCATCTGAGCGGGGAACTTACCGATCTCAAGGGCGAAGCGGAGCGTCGACTTGACGAATGGCAGTCCACTGGCAGTGGCCTTGTTTCCTCATCATGGAACGATGCCAGCGCCTTTTTCTCGACTGGCCTCGGTGCCCGTTACAGCCATGATGTCCAGATCAGTTTCATGGCCGGCGGCGTGGACGTCGGTCTGATCGACAACCAGCTCAACATGGACACGGCGATGTACGCAAAGGATGCCGAAACGGCCCTCGGCGCGGCGGCGGAAAATGTCTATCTGATCGTCCAGCTTCAATTGCCGCGCAGCGCGGGCGAGATCGTGCTGCAAAGCACCGACCCGTTCGTGCCGCCCGTCATCAACATGAATTACTATGCCGATCCGCTTGATCTGAAGGTTATGGCAGCGGCGATGCGGCGGTCGCTCGACATCATGGCGCATTGGCCGGGTGTCGACCGGCCCAGTGCCTGGATCGCCCCGCCTGATCTGGCCCGCAAGCATGGCCATGTGGCCGGGGAAGCGCCCAGCGATGCGTTGCTTGAAAACACCGCGCTGCATTTCTCGCACACAACATATCATATCAGCTGCACCTGCGGGATTGGGCGAGTCGTCGATCCGCGCCTACGCGTCTTCGGTGTGAAAAATCTGCGCGTCGCGGATGCCAGCGTCATGCCTGAGATTACCAGCGGCAACATCAATGCCGTCGCTATCATGATTGGCGAGCGGGCAGCGGAGATGATCGCAATGGATCATGGGGTGCGATTGCGGCAGATAACGCACCCCAAGGCACCGTCTGCATGACACTGCCAAATCTGCCACCCGACGACCTGTTTCCGGTGACGCAGGACAGTGCGCAGGCCCTTTTCGACTGGGTCTATGCGCCGTGGGTCAAGGATCTGGGCCTGACCGATTTTGTCGTACGTGAAGGCTTTTGCGCGATGCGGCTGCCGCTGGGTGATCATCTCAAATTCTTCTCGGGCGCAGTGTGCGGACAGGCGCTGATGGCGGGGATCGATACCGTTGCCAGCATGGCGGTGGCGACCAGCCCGCGCCTCGGCAAGGGCACCATTTATCAGCACACGCACTTCCTGCGCCCCGCTGCGAATGATGACTTTCTGATCGAAGCCACCGTCAAACGCTTTGGCAAGGCGAGTGCTTATGTCGATTGCAGCGTGGCCTTTGTTGGATCGCGCGAACTGGTGGCGCATGCCGTGCTGGAGTTTGCGTTCTAGGGAGAAAGTCGATGACCGATTTTACGGGCAAAGTTTTTTTGATTACCGGCGCTACATCGGGTCTCGGCGCAACGGCAGCGATCCAGCTGGCGGGCAAGGGCGCGAAGGTTGCGATTACCGGACGGCGAGACGAGCAAGGCAATGCTGTGCTCGATAGGATCAAGGCCGCAGGCGGCGAAGGCTTGTTCATCAAGACCGACGTCACTGTCCGCGCCGATGTCGAGGCGATGGTCGCCAGAACGGTCGATCGGTTCGGGCGGCTCGACGGCGCGGTTAACAATGCCGGTGTCGCTGCCGGGGTTTTCACCCCGATCGCTGATTTCGCCGACGAGGATTGGCACGCCTCGATCGATACCAACCTCACGGCCGTGTTCATGGGCATGAAATTCCAGATTCCAGCGATGCTGGCGAGCGGCGGCGGATCGATCGTCAACATTTCATCCATCTACGGCACCGTTGGCGGCGACATTGGCAATTGCGGCTATGTTGCAAGCAAATGGGGGGTCATCGGCCTCACCAAAACGGCGGCGATCGATTACGCCCGGCAGGGTATCAGGGTGAATGCCGTGTGCCCCGGCTACTGCCATTCGGAAATGGTCGACCCCTATGCCGAAGCCGATCCGGCATTGTTCGAAAAGCTGCTCGAGCGCTATACCGCGACCGGCCAAATGGGAGAATCCCATGTTATCGCCGACGCGATCGAATTCCTGCTGTCCGACCAGTCGAGCTTTGTCAGCGGCGCGGCAATACCCGTGCAGGGTGGCGAGCACTCACGGTTGTACTGATCACTTGGTGCCGGAATCGGTGGGGATCAGATTGGCATGGAGTGCCGCAGTATAATCGTCCGCTTTCGGGATTGTCCGAAACGGTCTTGGCGGACGCCAATTAGGGGACTTCCTGCCCGGCCGTTTCTGAATAAGCGGACCGGCAGCTGTCGACAACTTGCCCGCCGAAACCGGACTGACCGAAAAGTCCCAACCGCCGCCATTCGGGATGGCGCAACAACGGCGACGTCAGCGGCAGCTTTCGGGGTCGACCGAGATCGCTTTACCACCAAGTGGAGGGCGATTGTTGTCTGTCCGAGCCAATGGATGGCACAGCGACGGACCCCACCGGCAAGTCGGCACCATCCGGGTGAGATGTCGCGCCCAATCCTCGGACTTCGCTAGATCCCATTATGCGATCTCAGCCGTATCACGAGCGGCGCCCCATGGCTTGAATTGGCATAATCCGAACAATACGGTCCGCAACGGCGATCGAAGACGTGAGGAAAATCGCGACCATCGATCGCTCAAACGTTTCGAACGCTTCCCAGATGTGCTCGGCGCGAAAGCTGTCTTCGGCGAAGATCACGGCCTTATAGTTGTCATCGTCGTAATGGAGGGCCATTTAGCACACCATCAGGCGTCTTCCACCGGCGCATTGACGGGCACGATCGTCCTGCCCTTGTTTGGATCATATCGTCCGGCACCGACGGTCTTGAGGGCCAGGGCTTCCTATAGGTGCTGGGTATTGAACCACGGCCATGATGCGTTCCGCCCGGCGAGTGCCCTGGTACATATGTACCAGCCGAACACTGCGTAAAACCCAAACAAAAACCCCGGAAACCTAGGTTTCCGGGGTTTTCGGTGGTGGGCGTGGCAAGGATTGAACTTGCGACCCCTGCGATGTCAACACAGTGCTCTAC
>JAIERC010000043.1 GCA_019747165.1 Sphingomonas sp.
GCGCCCGAGGTGCGGCCAATTGTTGCTCCGGTCCGTGCCAACACGCTCGGCACTATGCCGCCCTTGCTCGACGACGATTTGGGTGCCGAGCAATACGGCGGTTGATTGAAGCTGGGTTCGGTCCGCGGTCAGCGACACATCATCAATCGATGATGTGTCGCTGACCTTTATCCGGTTCCGGTCATTCTAACCGTCGCACCCTGCAAGTTCTGACCGGTCCACCGGGGCCCTTAAGCAGTGCGCCCGAGAGGGTTTCAAAATCAAGACAGGGGTCGTTTCGGACCGGGCGGCAACCGAAGGGCCGCGAAGGTGGGCAGTATTTTTATGCAGGATGGACCCGGTGGCCCGGGTCGTGCCGGTCTTGCGGCGCTGAAGCTTCTTAAGACCGGAAGGGCAGGAAGGTGGCTATGCGCATTTTTGCAGCGGCGAAGGAATCGCCGAAAAAGAATAAACGGGCGAGCCGCTACGCGATCAAAGCCAGCGTGTCGCAAGTAGAATATCAGGAATTGCAGGAGCGCTGCGGCGCGTGCGGCTGCACCATGGCCGATCTCGTTCGGGGGGCGCTTCGGCTTGACCAGCCGTCGCGCGAACGGCCGTTGCTGGTCTGCGCGGGTCAGCTGTTGAGAGCAGGAAATGCGCATGCTGCGGCGTCCGCCGGGAACGATGAGCAAACGGCAATGGAACGCGGCGATGAACTTCGACGATTAGCCGTCGAGCTGATTGCCCTTGCCGTCGAGCAGGGCGAGCTCAGGTGATCGTCAATTCGATCTCGCACGAACAACGCCAACGCGCAAAGGCCGCGCGCTCGAAAGCGAAAAGTGTCGGCGAGACAGTGTCCCTTGAGCGCGTGTCCGCCGCCGCGCAGGCGGCGCTTGTGAAGAGTTCCAGCAACTATTTCATGCAGCCGACGAAAGCGGCGGCACGAGCACTCGGGATCGAGCAGCACATAGCTGGGAAAACCAGCGAATATCTTCATCGGAACAAGGATGGAAATGAACGCGTCGTCCTAGTCGCACACCGAAATTTCGAAACGGACACACTCATAACGCAACAGGCCGAGATGATCGCGGAAATGACGGCGGTGCCAGACAACGATCATGCGTTTGAGCATCTCGTAATATCGCCCGGTCACGGAATCGAGCCTACGGAGCAACAGATGAGGGAGGTCCCCGGACGGCTGCTCGATCTGCTCGGCGTTGGAACGCACAAAGCGTTCGTCGTCTGGCACGGCGATACGGTTCATCCCCATGGTCACATCGGGGTTAGTCGAGTCCATCCCGCCACCGGCAGACGCGTCGTGATGGGTGATGGTTGGCTGCTCGAGACGATGGGGCAGGCGATCGCGCAAATCGAATATGAGCAAGGATGGCAGCCGGAACCCAACGCGCGCTATCACGCAAATGAATATGGCGTGTTTGCAATGGCCACCCGGATAAAGGTCCGGGACGCCGAGTTCAACCATCTGGCTACCGCACGGGACTATAAGCGGATCCGTGCCGCAGAAGCAGAACGTGAGGCGAAGCTGAAACTATCGCCGGGCGCGATCGACTACGAGCGTCATCACGGACGATGGAGCGACGAGCGGACGGCGAAGCTTGTTGCTTGGCCAATCATCCGCGATGCCGCCACTTGGCCCGAACTCCATCGTCAATTGGGACGGTATGGCATCCGCTATGAACAGGAGCGTAGCGGCGCGCGGCTTTACATCGGTGACCGCCCGGTCACGGCAACGACAGCAAATGGCGCGGCATCCCTTGAGAAACTGAAACCCCGGCTCAAAAGTTTTCAGCCCCGAGCGCCCGACGTGTTGGTCTACGCGCATGCGCCGCCCATGCTCGACGGGGCGGAGCAGCGAGCTGAAAAGGCAGCGGCTAGGAAGGGCGCGAATGCGGATCGCGATCTGGCGAAAACGGTCGCGGACAACGCGAAGGCTATCCTCCTGGAAGAGCATAAGCGCCTGCAGGCGAGTATCAACGAGACCCAATGGGTAGGGCGGGCGAAGGATCTTGAATTGGTGCGGGGTCTCGTCGGCGCCAGTTACCGAAATGCAAGCTTGGCCGTCGAAGATTGCCGCCGGGACGTCCTTCAAAAGATCCGGCGACGACGAGATCGCGATTACGAAGGTCGGGACGGCGACGAACTTGATGACGAAACGGCAGAGAACGCACCCGATATCGCGATCCTCATCGGGAGCAACGGGCGGCACGATGCATTGGCTTGGACGATCCCCGGGTATGACATTGAGGAGACGCCGACCGAATGCCGCTATCTGAAGGCGAAACAGGTCAAGTTCATCGATCATGGAAACTTCATCGCGATCCAGGATGCGACTGATCGACAGGCTGTCACCGATGCGCTCAAGCTTGCCGCGGCGAAATGGGAGCGCGTCCATATCGTCGGCGATCGGAAGTTCATCGAAACGGCTCTCGACATTGCCATCGATCAAGGAATCGTTGTCACCAATCCCGAACTTCAGGCCAGGATCGCCGAGAAACACGCAGCGATCGCGCACCGAGACCGGGTTGCAGCTGCGCGTGTCCAGCAGGCAGTCCAGAACTGGCCATTCCTGCACAAGGTTGACAATGCAGTTGTGATGACAAAGGCCGAGCTGAAACGGCATGGGGTCGATCGCACGCAAATGATGTTGCCAGCGGGTCAAGCAATCTTGCGTGGCCATCATGCGAAGCAGACTGAGGAAATGCGACGGCTGAAGGAACGAGTGGTTACCAACCCTCACGCGTTCCTCGACGAACAGAGACGCGTCAGATTCGGGCCCAACGCAGGATCCGACTATTACCCCCGCGCGCAAAGCTGGATGCGCGATCCGATGTTTGCCGGGGTATTCGAGAAATGGGTCCGCGATGCCATGAACGGCCGGGCTTCGGAACAACCCGGCAACGTCGCTGGTGCCGCTGTCGCAAGACCTACGGCCCCGCCGAACCAACCGGCTTTAAGTCCTCGAGACATTGCCTTGCGGAACGCTGTCTGGCGCGCATCGGCACGATACGGTCGGCGTGTTGCGGCGCAGTGGGATGCGTTAGAGCGTCTCGATCGTGAACGCATGCCTTGCGCTGGCGAACCGCTCTTGCGACCCAACCAGGACCCGGTTGGCCAAAGCGCATCGACCATTGCGGCGAAGGACCTTATGTCCGGGTCTGCGGCTGAGCTTTAACATCGTTACCGACCGTCAGCGACGCGAAAGCGTGCGCATCGCAATCTGTGACGGCCCCCAAACCTCCGCCATACATCTTCGCCCGAAACTCGATGCAGAAGCAGAAGGGTTTTCCGTCGATGACGTACCAGCGGCTCGCTGGACAACTCACGCAGATCGGCTTCCCCTTTTCAAACGCGATGGTTTGATGCCGGGTCAATGTAGGTCCACGATGCTGGTTTGGAATTGAAATGGGACGGTCCATTACCCTCTCCTCGGGATTAACGGATGAGGTTATGGCTCCGCCCGATTAAGATCATGTTGATCGATCGGCGGCATCGGTCGACCGCCAAGTCGACACTGAAAAGGCATGCAGTTTAGCGCCAATCGGAATTGCGCGACGGTCCGCAGGTAAACGACAATGTCAGTTCGAACGTCAGCTGATTTGTTTTCACTCCTGAAGCCGACGGACGGCTTTCTGGACAGCATGAGACAACAGAATCTGTCGGTCGGCAATGCGCCTAATCTCGGTCATCAAGCTCGCGCTAACGTGGCCCGGAAACCCGCCATTGTGCCGGCGACCTTCGTCCTACCACCTCTAAATAGTTAGGCTTTCCGCGAATGCATCGAGATCAATCGCCGGAAGTTGCGGGTCATTAGGCGCTCTGCATCCTTCGAAGACGTAGCCTTAAGTTGGGCAAAATCGTGATACAGAGATCCGCCCCCGCCGGGGACGAGCGGGACGCCATCCGCCGTCCCAAACGGTCCATCCGTCTCGGGCAGCAGACGGTCGACCGGCATTGCGTCGATGGCATCGCGTCCGGATTTACTAACTATCATGCCCGGCCCCACCGAAAACCAACATCCCAGAGCAGCGGCGCGGTCGATGATTGCAGACTTTGCCGAGAACCAATGAAGTATGAATGTCCCGGCAAGCGGCTCAAACTCTAGCATATCGAGAAGCATCTCCACTGCCCCGCGACTATGAAGGGAGATAATTCGACCTCCGGCCGCGGCGCAAGCATCGAGAATTTCATGCAACACCTCAGCCTGAGTTGTGAGGGTCTCGCGGTGCGGTTTTGAGCCGTCGAGCCCAATCTCACCAACATAGTCGGTGGTCGGCAGCAGTTCGTGAAAAAGACGCAGCTCGTGTCGGCGGGTGGCCGCAAGCTCGGGATGCAGCCCCAACGCGGTGCGGATCCTTCCGCCCTTGGGGACGAGCGCCGAGGTCCCCGCAAACGCACTCGGCGTCGTCGTCACCGAGAGAATATACACGCCGTCCTCGACGGCCTTGCGGACTGTCGCTGCCGGATCGGGGTAGAGGTCGAGATGGCAATGGAAGTCTATCAGCGCCATCGAACCGTGCCAAACAAGGCGCCGAGCTCGGCCAAACCGCGGCCAACGGCGTCGATGGTGAGGGCGCGGGTCGCGGCGTCCGCGGGAAGCGGACCGGCGCGCGCGACCCATCGACCGATCTCACGGGGACCGTCGCCGTCGTGGGCCGCCACGGCGTGCCTCGCTGCCAACACGTCATCGTTGCGCGAACTTGCCCGCAGATCGTTGAGATACAACGTGCCGTCATGCATCCCGGCTGCATGAAAGGACGCGCGCCGGATCAGACAGGGGACGCATCTGCCGCACTGCCCGTTGGCCCGCTTCCCCTTCCCGCAGGAATAGGTCTTGGAGGCAAGGTCGACCAGATGCGGATGGTGGCCCCGCGCAAGCATCTCGCCCTTCGTCGTCGCAAAGAACGGGTTCCGCAGTTCGGCCTGAACGCCCGTCGCTGCCCAGATCTGGTTCAGTCGTGACATGAAATGCGGATGCGTCGTGCGCGTGCTGAGCGACCCCATGCGCCGGTTCGTGAATGGCGGATTGATCGCGATGAGTGCGTTCTCGGGGACCAATACCTCACGGATCCCGCAACCCGTCGCCGCCAACGCGCCATAGGCGAAGAACAGGATCGACCTGGCGCGTGTCGAGCCCTCGTATGGCTGGCGCCAGCGCTCGGCGACTCGACCTTCGAAACGGTGACCCTCAAGCCCAAGTGCCGCAGCGAGTTGCTTTTGTGGTCCGATCTCCTTGGCCGAACCCTGACTGACCAGGAACGGGCGGGCACCCCCGTTCAGGGCCGCGACCGCGCCGAGGAAGCTGTCCAGTCCGCCGGAGAAGAGGCAGATGGCGTCGCGGTCGTGAAGCCGGCCCTCTACGTGTGGACACGCGAGCCCGCCCGCTCGGAAGTTTAAGTGCCAAACGTCGCCCGTGAGAAAGCGCAGCGCTTCGGCCAGCTCACTTGCCTGCGCGGTCCATGGCATCGGATCGACTACGGCGACGTCGAGGCCAATGACGCGCGTCCAACCGTTCGGCGAGCCCGACCGCAGGACAAATCGGTCGGCGGCGAAAACCGACATCGCTATTGACATGAAGTCCCAAGCGGCCGCGCTCGGTGCGCCGGGGATCTGCCTGCGGACACGGTCCGCCAGCGTCGCGCCGAGGCCCGGCAGGTCTGACGTCCCGCTGGCGTAGAGATGGACACCGATTGTGTCCGGTTGCCGGTGCGACGCGACGGCGTCAGCGGTGATGGGCGTCGCCTGGACGCTGAGGTCTACCATCGTGCCATCTCCCCATAGACGGCACTCGTTATCTCGACGACGATCCCATCTAGGCCGTCTGGGCTCAGCGAGCCACCGCTCCGCTGGATGATCGGGGTGGCGATCTCGTCAGCTGCAGCGCGGACAAGATCCCTTAGAGCGTTCTCGCGCTGGACCGCGGTCGCGGGCGCCACGTTCTCGGCAGACTTGCCCTGTTCCGCGGCGATCGCCGCGAAGACCAGTTCCGCGACGAAGCATACCGTCGCGACGACGACCACGTGGTCAGTCACGGCGTTCAGGTCGAATACCGGCTGGTCGCCGAGCGCCTCGAATAGCGCCTCGGCCATCGCCGACCGCACCATGTCCTCGTCGAGGATGCCCGGCGGACAGAACTGGTCCACGATAGTTGTGATCGCCTCCTCCAGCGGCCGACCGGCAAGGGTTCCCAAGTCGAAGCCGGCGACAACCACCGCTGCGCCGTTCGCCTGCGCAACTGATGCCAAGGCCGACAGCGCGGCACCGCCCGTCCGCGCGGCACGCGCATGGCGCGCCGAAGCCCGCGAGCCTCCCATCGCCCGGGCATAGTTCCCAAGTGCGCGGCGGCCTGCCGCCCTGTCGCCGGTGCCCATGTACTCCCTGAGCGCCCGCCGCGCTCCCGACAGCGGCGCGGCGGGCAGCACGTCCGGCAGCGCGGGCGCAGGCTGCGGCTGGTCAGGCGCCGGCGGATCCTGATCCGCCCAAGGTGCGACCAGTGGCGATCCGCCCGGCGTTGATGGCTTCGACTGCGATGTGCCCATCTACTTTCCCCCCAGATACCCCTTGCCGCGCAGGGCGAACTTCACTCCCGAGTTCATCGTGTCCCGCGGGATATCGTCAATGAGCGCCTGCAGCTGACGCTTCCCGCCCTCCGACTTTTCGCCGAGCAGGATCGCGCCCTGGATGCCGGGCAGCTTCCCGGTCCAGTCGCCCTCGCGCAGGCTCGCGACCATTCCCGCCATAACGGCGACGCGCTCGTCGATGTTCAGCCGGTCGATCACGTCAATGGCGGCCGGGGAGTTCACGCTCGTCACGCCGAGCAACGCCTGCACGGCGGCCCCGACGCTGTCGCTCGCCCTAGAGCTCGCGGGCGAGGCCATCACGTCGCGGCTGAGGAACAGCGCCGGCTGCAGCGCCTTGGCGTCATTGAAGCGAGGCTCCAGCCGCCGCCATTCCTCGATGAATGCCTCGTATGCTTTCCATGCCGCCGGGGTCTGCGGGCGCTTCACGCCGTCCCCTAAATCCTCGGTCGCCTTAAGTTGCAGGTCCGCACCCTCCTCGCCAGCCATGACCATGGTGTAGAGGGCTTGGGTCGCGTCGGAGTCAGTTCCGCGCTCGAAGATCGCGAGCTTCGCGAGGGTGCCCAGGTCGATCTTCATTTTCCTCGTGGCGGCCAGCGATCTGCGCAGCATCACGGCATTGAGCAGGCGCTTGATGATGCGCGGGTTGCCGTCGATCTTGTCCGCAGTTGTGAGCGTCGGTGCGAGACCGTCTGCCGTGCCGAGCATCTCGAGGAGCCCGGCGGGACGTCCGGCGACGCCGTCGATCTGGTCGGCGGTAAAGCTGGCACCGTTCCACGCGTTCTGCAGGGCCTCCAGCAGGACCGCCTGCACCTTGCCAAGCGCGGCGGGCGCGAGTTTCTGGGTAAACAGGGAATACATGTAGGCGCGCACGTCGTCGACGCCGACGCGTGGGACCCGGAACGGAACCTGGATTACCTTATCAAGATAGTCGTGGACGTGCTTGGCATTGGGATCGCTGAAGTGCCTCGCCACAGAGTGGCGGATCATGTCCTCATCGGCGGCAACTACGAAGGCGGTGCCGGGCAGGAAGAGGAATAGGCGAATGGCTTCGAGCGTGCCTATCGCAACATCGGGCAGGCATCGATCGAGGTTGTCGACGAACACGATCAGCGGACGGCCGAGCTCGTCGAGGATCTCGCCAAACTCCTTGCGGAACGCCGCGATCTCTCTCGGCGGCGTCTTCGCCTCCCCGGGCTTGATCAACTTGGACCAGCCCTCATGGGCGTCCTTCGCCGCTTCCTTCAGTGCCTTGGCTTCGTCGCCTCCTCCGCCACCGACGACCAGCGATGAGATCGCCGAGCCCGCCTTCGTCAGAAGGCCTGGCGGCACTCCGAAGGCCATCCCAATTCCGAAGTCGGCCGCCATGCCGATCGCGCGGAAATAATTCACGCGCGACGCGAACTGCTTGATCTTTTCGATTAGCTTCTCGTCGTCCTTGGCAGCCTTCAGCAAGGTGTCAGCGACCACTTCCATCAAGGCCGCCTTAGAATCATCGAAGCCTTGGTAGAGCCAGGCGTCGAAGTCGATGAAGAGAGGCGGTGCCTCGCCCCGCTCGAGCTTCCCCCTAACAAGTCGCAGCACCGTGGACTTGCCGGTACCCCAAGTCCCGAACACGCCGATCGAGAGGGGCAGCATCTCCTCCGTCGTCGCTAGAGCGCCGATCTGGTCCGCCAGTTCAGTGAAATTTAGGAAATCCTCGGCGCTTTCGCGGTCGCTCCACATGCCCTAATGCTCCTCCCCGAGCTACAACTCGCGCAATTTATTAACTTAGTCGATGCCTGCTCGGCGCGCGAAACCAAATATCCATCCATATCGGGCCCGAATGCCGCGCCGTCACGACCTGGGCCGAATATCGTGCTCACAGTTTCGCCTCACCGACCAAGTCCGGCTAGGGTCCGCACATCGTCGAGATGAACCTGCGTAAACCGCAACCGGACCGGCTCGCCCGCCAATGTCAGCTGTAATTCGGGCGCAACCGCACCAGCGAGTAGCGTGCGTATCTCGCCGTCCGTGGCAGGATTGGCGTAACGCCACTTGGCGGCGCATGTCGGACACATTGCGAGATGGTTTTCGGCATGCTCAGAAGTGAAGGATTCGAGCAGCTCCGATGCCTCGAAGTAAGGCGATCCGTCCGGCAATGCAAAGGGCATTTTCTGGTGGCAGCACTGGCAGATCATGTCACCAAGTGGGTTGGTGTAATGGTCTTCAAGATAGGTGCGCGCCACGGCACGGCTCTCGCCATTGCTCGTCCGCACACTGCGCTGGCGGACCTCATATGCTTTAGCGGGTGCATTCTCGGCTCGAGCGGCGAGGCGCTGAGCTCGCCGTGTTGGATCCCGCGTTTCGCGCTCGGGAAATTCGACTTGCTCGTAGGCGCGCGTCGCGAGCTTCCGGGCTAAATCCTCGTTCAGCGCTGCCAGGGCCTCGGCGGGCAGGCCTTCGAGCTGGTCGACCAGCTCGGCGGACAGGCCGATCAGTTCGGCTGCTTTCAGGCGCGCCTTGTGTTGGTCGCTGCGCTTGCGCTGTTCCTCACCGAAACCGATCGCCTGCAGCCATGCTTCGTTGCCGCCTGGGCTATAACCTGCAGCTAGTTCGGCTGTTGTGATCGCACGTGGCTTCCGCAAGCTGCCGTCCTTGGCCGGGATCCACGCCGTGTCACAAAGCGCAATGGCAAGCGACGATGGCCGCTGGTTGGCCGCCCGCGACTGATTGGGCGAGTAGGTGGCGACCATCGCAGATGCGCCGTGCAGTTTGACCGCATCCCAGATCAGCCGAGAGATCGCAGGATCACCCCGATCGAGCAGTTCATCGATCGACTCGATAAAGTAATCGATGTCCGTCCCCGTGCCGGTATGGCGTGTCGCGCCGAAGCCATGCTTCAGCTCGGCCCAATGCGGGTGCGAATAGGCGATGGGCGAATACATCACCGAAAGACCGTCCTCGACGCCGCACTCGGTCAGGAACTCGATGAGGTCCTTGCGCTTGAGCTTTTCATAGCCCTCCCATAGCGCCACCCGATCGCGTCCCTCGATCGTGCCGTCATAGATCAGGCCGAGCGCCGACTGGAGATAGGGCACGTCGAAATATACCGCGTCCGCAACGTGATAGTCTGCCTCCAATCCCGCTCGGATGAAGCTGACTCCGGCGAACAGGCTTACATCGTCGTGTTCCTTCCACCACCGCAGGAACCGGCGCATATGTTGAAGGTGGCGTTCGCGATTGGGCCGCGGCCCGTCGCCCTTGTATTGAGTGCGGATGATCGCAGTGAGATATGCTCTCTCGTCGACATCTTTCACGCCGACGCGCCGGAGGAACTGCTCGACATCCTTACCGCGCCCGCGACCCAAACGGACTAGGCTGTTCTTGACCAGATATAGATCGCATTGGCCAGCCTCAGGGTCGAGCGCGCTGTCGGCGGGTGCGAACACGGCGGCGCTAGGTGAGGCGCGCCGGTTTCCTTCAATTCGGACGAAGTGAAGGCTGGCGATCGACGTGGCGCGCTTTTGCGCCTTGAGGGCGGGGTCCAGCGCCAAATAGAAGCGTTGTGCGTCCTCGTCCGCGAGCCCGTCAAACCAGGCAAGCGCCCGTTTGCGAGCATCAATCTCGGATTGATACCAAAGCTGAATTTGCCCGAACGCGCGCTGGAAGGCGTTGAAGAACTCGCCATAGCCCCATTCCTCGATCTTGAGCATCGTCAGAAACGCTTCGGTTCGGCTGTTGCGCAAACCTGTGATGATCCAGCTGCGCCCCGCCTTTCCGCCAAACCGGTCAAGTCCATCGTCCCCGAGCAATTCACGCAGTTCGGCAGGACCCCGCACGGCACTGCCGGCGGTCACATAACCCCCGGCATGGGTGGGGATCAGCGGCTCGGCAAGGAACCTCTTCGCGATGATGGAGCGGATCGGCGCGAAGATCGCAGGTAGCTCGTCGCCACCGTTGGGGAGGAGGTCGAGAACACCGCGCTTCAGCAGGCCACGCTCGCGCAGGTCAGGAGGCGTGTCGGCGACCAACGTCGCCAGTGTCTCGATCAGCTCGGCGTTCCACGCGTCGTCTAGCTTGATGTTGGCCCGGTTATCGGTGAGCTGGAACGGGCCGTGGATGAGAAAGTGCAACCCCGTAATTTCCTGGGTCTCGAAGAACACCATCAGCTTTGTCGGGGTGTCCTCGGCGATCAGTTCGCCGCCATCGTTCATCCGTATCGCAGCCTTGACCTCATATTGCTTGCGCTGCTCACGCTGCTCGACCGTGCGCGTCAGGATCAGGAAGCGCTCGCGATGCGTCGACCGATCAGGGAGGACAGAACGGATTGTGCGCAGTCCCTCGGCGTTGTCCTCGACCTCGGCATGGCTGGGAGTCGGGCCCTCAAGCCATTCGAGGCGCTTGATGTGCTTCAGAAACAGCAGCGAGCGCGGGCCTCCGGCAGCGAGGCCGTCGCGCGCGCGACCCAGCGTGGTCGCGGCGGTGTCCGGTCTGAGCGGAAGGACGATGCGCGTGGTCGCGTCGCGATGTTGTGTCGGAATAATGCGCGGAACCACAAGATTTTCGATCGCGAAAGCGAGTGGATCGCCTTCGATCCGCGAATGCACTTCAGGCCGTTCGGTGATGACGTAGACCGATTTGAAGCCGATACCGAAACAGCCGATCTTGTGGCCGTCGTCCAATTTGGTCGTGTTGCCGATTCCTGTGATACCCTCGATATCTTCCCGGTCGAACGGGCGTCCGTCATGCTCGAACTGGATACGGTCAGGTTCGAGTAGGAAGCGAACCCAGGTCGCCTCGGCATCTTCGGCATTCTGCAGAAGCTCGAAGATGAAATGGCTAGGATCCGCATATTTCTCCACGGTAGCGTTCCAGATGCCGCGGTCGAAATTATTCTCGTGGCTGGCATCGACCCAGCGCTGTCGCTTGGCGCGAAGGGCGTCGAGCCAGATGTCGAAAGGATCGTCCATGATCAATGCTCCACGCGCAGGATACCCGCGGCGACGCGGCGGGGCAGGATGTCAGCTCGGCGTTCGGCCGCAGCGAGATTATCGAGCGCCTCGCGATGGTCCGCATTCGCGCGCGCAAGCTGGCCCTGGCGCATGCGGCGGATGCGATCCTCCGAGACCAGGCTCAACTGCTCTTCGAGAATCGCGACGCGGGCCCGGTGGCTGGCTTCGAGACTGTCGCGCCGGAACCGCGCGATTTCGCCAGCCTCGGCGATGTGCGCCGTCCGACGTCGGGTCCATAGTTCGTGATGCCAGCCCTCCAGACCTTCGACGACGGCGATGCTCGGAAGCGCAACATCGTCGGTGTCTTCGGCGGCGGCAAAGATGTCCATGAACACCGCGCCGACGGCCGAGTCCTCAACGACGGAAACCAGCATGGCGTCTTCCCGTAGCCCGCGCATCTGCCATTGGTAAATCGCGAAGGGATGGTCGCCGACCGGCAGGGCCGGGTCGGACACCTTTAGCGCCACTTGTATCTCTTCGTCGCCGGCAAAGGACCGGGCGGCCGCTTGGGTCAGCGGGTGGACCGGCGTAATGAAGGCGAGATCGCGATCGGCATTGGCTGTTTCTCGGTCGAAGGTAAGCGCCAGGGTCTGCTGGTCGCCACGCAGCCAGCCCTCCCATTCCCGCTCGGCAAGGTTCAGCCGCGACCCGCGCGTGCGGGGCGGGACGAGACGCCGACGCGCGTCTGCGGACAGCCGCAAACTCTTGGCCGGACCTTGGCCGCTGATGGGGTTGCGGCCCACATCCAGCTCGCGCTCGAGATGGAGGCCGACCAACCGTTCGATCGAGCTCGGCTCGAGCCAACGGCTCGATGCCTGCGCAATGTCGTCGTCGATCTGAGTGCGCTCGATGCGCACGCCGAACAGCTCCGCCTCGCGCTCCTCGAGCGCATCGGTCTCGATGACCTGCCGTATCTCATTGTCGGCGAGTTGCTGAAGCCGCGCCTCGCGTTCCTCGTCGGTCAGGGTGAAGTCATCCGCCACGGCCTGCAGCGCCCCGGCGATCTCGCCGAGAATTGCCTCGCTGCCGCCGATGGCACGTTCGAACACGCCGATGCGCAATAGACACCGGTTGAAGATGTCAAAATCGACCGTGCCCGGTGTCACGAAATTGTAGATCGCAACGGTCTGGCTGGCCTGGCCGTAGCGGTCGATGCGTCCGATCCGTTGCTCGATGCGCATCGGGTTCCACGGGATGTCGTAGTTGACCAGGGCGTCGCAGAACTGGAAGTCGAGGCCTTCCGAGCCGACTTCGGACGAAAGTAGCACATCGATCGCGTCGTCATGCTCGGGCGGCAGGGCAAACGCCTTGCGCAGCCTTCGACGATCGTCGTCGGCGACCCCGCCATGGATGAGCCCGACGCGCACGCCGCGCGAGCGCAGCGCCGCCTCGACATAGGCAAGGGTGTGCCGGAACGAGCTGAACAGCAGAACGCGCCGATTGGACATCTCCGCCTTTTGGGTAATGATCTCGATCAGCCGCGCGAGTTTGGGATCGTCGTCCGGCAAGCCGCCGGCACGCTCGACAATGGCAGCAATTTCGGCCCGGATCGAGTCCACCGCGGTTTCGGCATCGTCTAGTTCGCCGCCGCCAATCTCGATGAATTCGAGCTCGGTGAGGCGCCGCGACAGGATCGTCTCGAGAAAGGGCACAAGGCCATGCAGCGAGCTCGCGGCCTGACGCCGGATCGTGGTCATCAGGAAGCCCAGCGGCCCCGCGCCATGCGTGCGCAGATAGATCGCGCGCTGCAACGAAAGCAGGTCGTCGTGGATGGCGCGTTGCTCGGGTGTGAACGGAACCTCGATCGTTCGGGCCTTGCGGCTGGTGAAGTTGCCGATGTCGCGCCGACGCGTGCGGCTGATCATCGAGGCAAAGCTGTGGAGCCCCTCGGCCGGGCGGATCAGACGCACGCGTTCATCGTCTGTTTCCGCAGCGGCTATCGCAGCCAGCAGGTTACGAAAATCGGGTGACGGCGCCAGCATCGCGCGGCCCCAGTCCGTGCCCGCCGCCTCTTGCAGATGAGACCGTGCTTGAGCTTGCCAACCCGGCGCGGCGGCGCGAATGGCGGCGATCGCCGCATTGATGGCTTCGTTCGGTTCCGCCATCCGTTCGAAGGTCGGCCGGTCGATCACCAAATCGGGACGCATCAGGTTCAGCAGCGAGAAGAGGTCACCGGTCCCCAGCTGGACCGGCGTCGCGGTAATGAGCACCACCGCCTCGGCATTGTCCGCGAGCAATCGCAGACCTTGATGCAGGCTGGTATCGCTGTTGCGCGCGTTGTGCGCCTCGTCGACGATCAGCAGGTCGAAGCGCGGCGGCGTGTCAAGAGTGCTCAGCCCCGGGCCACGTCCGCCGCCACGCTGCGAAAAGCCTTGGAGCAAATTCTCATTGACCAACGAGAAGGGCAGGATGGCGCGCGAGAAGCGGTCGGGCCATTCGCCTTCGAGGTCGCTCTGGTCAAGGCAGTAGCGGAGGTCATCGCTGGTGAGCGTCACGAACTCCTCGTCGAAGCGCCGCATTTCGCGGTGCCACTTCTCCTCCACGACGAGCGCCTTGGAGCAAACGATCAGAACGGAACGCAGCGGGCGTCGCGCCTGCAATTCGCGCAGCAGCAGGCCAGCCTCAATCGTCTTCCCTACGCCCACTTCGTCGGCCACGAGCATGCGCGGGCGATCTGCGCGGACGAATTTGAGCACCGGGCGGAACTGGTAAGGGATAAAATCGATCCGCCCGGCCTGCAGCGAATAGAGATTTGCGATGCTGGGCTCGGCCAGCTGAAGCGCGGTCAGGCGTGCGCTGAACTCATCCAACGTTGCGCGCACGGCTCCCGGCGTCAGGTCCGCGGCAATGACCTGGCTGAGATACCAGGTCTCCAGTCGCCCATCGATGAACACGCTGAGCCGCGTTTCGCGATTGCTGGGCGTAATGCCGGTGATCACGCCGATCCGGGCGGGATCGGACCGCAGCGAGACGGTATGGCCAATCTGGAGATTGGGTGCGGGCGCAGACTGCGCGGTTTCCATGCGAATCGCGATGATCTCGCGGACCTTGCGCTCGAGCGCCGCGACATCGACGCCGTGAGCCCGTGCGGCCGCAACTATTTCCTCGTCGCTCGCCTCCAATATGCCTTCGGCAATGAGCGAGAGAAGCTGGTCGGGATCGCGGGACATTGTCATGAGGTCCATCCGGGGCTGAATTGGCGTTGTAGAGTACGGATCATCCGACGCCGGGCCGTGTCGTAGCCGGTTTCATCGATGCCGAGGTGGTTGCGCGCGTCTTTGCGGCTAGTCTGCGCGAGGAGGTGCTCGAATATGCCGAGTGCGTTGGCATCTTCGAGCAGCACATCGCGCATGCGTTCGACCAGGTCGATAAACTCATTCGACGCGGCCGATCCGCGGTCGTCGGCCACCGCGTCGCTGTCTTCAGTAAGCGGCTCGCGCTGGTCTTCGTGACGCCATTGGCTGGCGATGCTACGCATCACCTGCGAAAGAAAGGCGGGCAACGGCACCTCCGCTGGCCATGGCCGGTCGCCCGACAAGGCGCGCGCGAGCGCTTCGTGCAGCAGCTCCGCGGCATCGCGCCGCGGGCAACCGCTCACCCAGGTCTTGGCCAGAGCCGCGAGACGCAGCAGATCGACTTGGCGTAACCGACTTAGCAGCCGGCTCACCTCCTCAATCGATAGCGTTTCGACTCCGTCCGGCATGTCCGACAGGTCTCCCTTCACATCTGTTACGGAGATGAGAGGGAAAACGGGAAGCGACGAGGAAAAAAGTTTGAACCGGGTCGCGGTGTCGGATCATAGCCACAACGCCGGGTCACCATGACTTCATCTTGCACAGGCGGCCGCGATCGCCTTCGTCGTGAAGCCGCACCTCGGCTTCGTCATCGTCGAAAATCTCGTCGCCGTCGTCGCGGTGTGAGTTCGGAATCAATAAGCGTGATGATCGATGGCAGGCCCAGTGCCGTTTAACCCCATACCCGCGAGTTGATCAAGGGCGGTCGAGGCTTGCGATCCAATAACGATCTAGTTTGAGCCGTTCGGATCAGCAGTGGCACGGCGTCTGTTTTTCGCGTGGTCGAGCTAAATACCGACAGACCGCTGCCGGCTCACTTCGTCCATCCACGCGCCCCTGCCCGGTCAACTAACGCCGTCCCCCGCAGCACTGCGTGCCAACCAGAACCCTGGCACCAATTCGGCGTATCGCTTTTTCTGGTCAGCGGCTGCCCCGAGGGTCACAATCATCAACGAAAATGGCGTGTGCTGGCCCTGTCCTCGCGAGTCCAAAAACCGCACGCGCCCCCTCAGCAAGTAAATCTCTGCGTCGGCGCTCAGCGTATCGTGAAACCAGCGCGAATCGGTTCGAACGGGGACGAGGCAAACAACGGTCTCGACCGTTCCTGCTCGCCACTGGTCATGGGCACGCTGCAGCCATTTGAGAAGCTCAGAGAAGGGTGGGTTGACGAACACGAGCCTGCCCCACCAGGCGTCAGTCAGCCCGTCGCCGCCCTCGCTCAACAAAATTCGGCGGCGCGCGATGACCGGACTGAGCAGGTGGCCGCAGGGGTCGAGATCGATTTCACCAAATGCCGCATAGATCGCAGCCATGAAGTCAGGCGGCGTGAAGCGGCTGTCGCGATCGTCCTTGTCGCCCTGTCCCCAATAGCTCCGCTCTTGCGCGCGTCGCCGCGCCTGGGGCGCAAGCACCGCCATCAAACGAATCAGGCTTTTCACCGACCCGCCGCCCCGTTCCAGACTGGCGATGGTCGTCCTCGATAGCTTTGTCTTGGCCGTCAGTTCGTCGAGCGTCACCGAGCGTTTGCGTCGGGTGGCGCGCAATTGTTGGGCCAGAGTTCTGCCTGGGCCCACGCCGGTAAGACGAAAATCCAACGCCGTCATCACCGTCACGAGGGTCGCGACCGAGCCAACACCTTTTTCCAGCCGTTTGATGGTCTGGGCATCGACACCGACCCGTTCGGCCAAAGTGCGTTGCGACCATCCCGCCAGCCGCCTTGCCTCGCGCAATTCTTTGAGCAGCATTCGATCCCATTTGGGTTTAAATTCTACCCAATACAATTCAAGGTCGGGGCCGGCAACTCCCAGAATTCACTCGAGCTTGTTCTCGATCCCCGAGGCTGGAGCTGGCGGGCACGGCTGCCCACGTCGCACTCGCATTTCGAACATGGCGGCATGTCATGCCGCCAATGGCAGAGGGGGAGGCGGCTGCTTCCGGGGCGATTCGGGTGGAATGCGGAATGGCCGCTTTGGAGCAGCGGTCCGAAGTAAGCGGACATCGCGCCAAACCTCCCACATTGCCCTTACACCGTCGTCCGGCGCAGTCGAGTTTTCAGCGGTGTGAGGTCCGCCCGGCGCAGCGCTGAAATGCGGGCAAGTGCCTTTCCATCGAGGCCGTTTGTAGTGCGCGATACACGCTCAGAATTTCTTCACGGGCCGTGCTGGCGAGCGCGCGGTCGTAAAGCGCGCCATTCTCGATTTCGCCCGTGACCGCCGCGACACAAGCTTCATGCACGCTGGCATAGCGCGGCGCGTGGCCGTGCCAGCGATTGGCGGGTGGCGTGACACCATAGCGATCAAATAGTCGCAGCAGCGCCGTATAGTGGCGCTGTTCGGCATCGACGATATTGATGAACGGGCGAATGGCGCCGAAATCATCGATCACCTGAGCATAGGTCTCGTAGGACTTATACTCGTCGTCGAGCGTCGCTTCGAGCGCGTCGATTTCGGCTCGGCTCAGCGTTGGGGCTGTCGTCACGACAGGTTGGTCCTTTCCGAGCGATCGCGGTCGTACGGCGCATGGCTGCGCTTCTCCACCGTCGCAGTTGGTTAGTTGACCGTCTGGTCCTGGGAGGGGTCGACATGAAATTCATGCCAGACGCCGTTCAACACTGCGACGCCGACCGCGAGGCCCAGACCGAGAATCCACGCAAAATACCACATTCGATCAATCCTTTATCGATGATTAGTAATAATCGGGGTTGAACCGTACCTGCTCGGTCGTCACGCGCCCGAACATCACGCGATAGACCCAGGTGGTATAGGCAAGCACTAGCGGCAGGAAGATCACCGTCACAATCAGCATGATGAACAAGGTGAGGTGGCTTGACGACGCGTTCCACGCGGTAAGGCTCGACGCCGGATCGATTGAGCTTGGCAGGATGAACGGGAACATCGACAGGCCAACGGTCGAGATAATGCCGATATTGGCAAGCGACGATCCGGCAAAGACGAGCGCGTCGTGCCGCGCGCTGATACCGATCACCGCCAATACTGGCCCGATGAGCCCGAACACTGGTGCGGCCAGCATCCACGGATTGGCCGTGAAATTATCCAGCCAGGCGCCCGGGGCGGCGACAGCCTTGATCAGATGCGGGTTGGATGGCCCGCTGGGATCGATCACGCCTTCAAGCCGATAGCCCATGCCGCCCCAGGCGACAAAGGCGCCGCCTGCGGCAAACAGGATAATCGCCAGCACTGCCGCGAACCGACCGTAAGTGCGCGCACGATCGAGCACTGGCCCCGCCTCGAGCTTGAGGCTGAGCCAGCCTGCGCCGTGCATGACCAGCATCGCGACCGAAAGCAGCCCGGTCAGCAAGGTGAAGGGCGTGAACAGGCCGAGCAGGCCGCCCTCGTAGAACGACCGCAAATCGCTATCGAGCCGGAACGGCGCGCCGAGCAGGACATTGCCGACCGCAACGCCGAAGACCAGTGCGGGCACGAAGCCGCCGACGAACAGCGCCCAGTCCCAGCGGCCCCGCCATTTCGGGTCATCATGCTTTGAGCGATATTTGAACCCGACCGGCCGCAGGATGAGTGCGGCTAGCACCAGGAACATCGCGAGGTAAAAGCCCGAAAAGCTGACCGCATAGACCAGGGGCCATGCCGCAAAGATCGCCCCGCCGCCCAGGATGAACCATACTTGGTTCCCCTCCCAGGTCGCGCCAATCGTATTGATCACCAGCCGGCGTTCCTCGTCATTACGCCCGACAAAGGGCAGCAGCGCGGCAGCGCCCAGATCGAACCCATCCGTCAGCGCAAAGCCGATCAGCAGAACGCCCATTAGCGCCCACCAGATGATCCGCATCGTTTCATAATCAAGCGGCATGGTCTGTCTCCGGTTCGATCAGGCGGTTATTCGGCGGGCACGGCAAATGCCGGGCTCGTGGCTGGGGCGGGTGGCACGGCGTCGTGACGGGGGTGCCACGGCGTATAGGTTTCCGGGCCCTTCTTGATCATCGCCAGCATCAGCCGAACCTCGATCACCGCGAGCGTGCCGTAAAGCAGCGTAAAGCCGATGATGGTCGTCCAGATGGCCGGGACGCTGAGGCTCGACGCGCCGAGGAAGGTCGGCAGCACGCCGTCAACTGCCCAGGGCTGGCGACCGATTTCGGCAACCATCCAGCCAAACTCCGCCGCAAGCCAGGGCAGCGGCATGATGAGCACCGCGATACGCAGGAACCATTTGCGGTCGAAACGGCGGCTATTGGCAAAATACACCGCGGCACCAAAGAAGGCGATGAAGAAGAAGCCCAGTCCGGCCATCCCGCGGAACAGCCAGAACAGCACCGGCACGTTCGGCACTGTCGACCACGCCGCCTTGTCGATCGCGGTCGTATCGGCCGTGCGCGGATCGGCGACATAGCGCTTCAGCAGCATGGCATACCCAAGATCACCCTTGTTGCGCTCGAACGCTTCGCGGGCAACTGTGTCCTTCGGATTGAGCTTCAGCCGCTCGACCGCGTCATAGGCTGGCAGGCCGTTCACGATACGCTCCTTGGCGCGGGCGACCAGCGGGAAGATGCCTTCGACCTGACCGGTCAGACTGCGCGTGCCGATGATCCCGAGCACATAGGGGATCTTGACCTGATAGAGCGTCTCGCGTCCCGAATTGGACGGCAGGCCGAACACGGCGATGCCCGCCGGCGCGGGCTCGGTGTGCCATTCGGCCTCGATCGAGGCGAGCTTCATTTTCTGGTTGTCGGTCAGCGCGTAACCGCTTTCGTCACCCAGCACGACGACCGACAGCGACGAGGCGAGTCCAAAGGCAGCCGCGACCACGAAGCTGCGCTTCGCGAATTCGAGATGACGGCCTTTGAGCAGATAAAAAGCCGACACGCCGAGCACGAAAACCGACGCCGTGACGTAACCGGCGCTCACTGTGTGAACGAACTTGGCCCGGGCAACAGGATTAAAGAGGACCGCGCCGAAATCCGTGACTTCCATCCGCATGGTGATCGGATTGAACACCGACCCCACCGGGTTCTGCATCCAGCCATTGGCGATCAGGATCCACAGCGCCGACAAGTTCGATCCGAGCGCGACCATGAACGTCGTGAACAGGTGCTGGCGCTTGGTAAGTTTTTCCCAGCCGAAGAACATCACGCCGATGAAGGTCGCTTCGAGGAAGAAGGCCATCAGCCCTTCGATCGCCAGCGGCGCACCGAAAATATCGCCGACATATTGCGAGAAATAGGACCAGTTGGTGCCGAATTCGAATTCCATCGTCAGCCCGGTGGCCACACCCAGAACGAAATTGATGCCAAACAGCTTGGCCCAGAAGCGCGTGATGTCGCGCCAGATCGGGCGATCGGTCATCACATAGATGCTTTCCATGATGACGAGGATGAACGACAGCCCAAGCGTGAGCGGCACAAACAGAAAATGGTACATCGCGGTAAGCGCGAACTGGAGCCTCGATAGCTCAACAACAGCCATGTCCATGGTCGATTCCTTCGCTGCATTGGCGTCTGACGCGTGGTCGGATGGAATCACGCTTGGCGCCTTGACCAATATCAATTACTCAATACGCAATGATGAGTAAACAAAAAATTGCGGGGCTGATCTGGCTGGTCGACGTGGCGGGGGCTGCCCTGTTCGCGTGGGGGCTCGCAGCCGCCGTTGCTGCGCTGGCACAGGGCGATGCATGGCCGCTGATCGCGCCGGGTGCCATGATCGGCGGCGGGCTGGTGCGTGCCGCAGCATCGTGGCTGGTGCAGGCAATGGCGGTGGACGGCGCGCAGGTGACGTCGATGCACTTGCGCCACATGATGACACAGCGGCTCTTTACGATGCCGCTCTCAGCCGGTCCGCTGATCGGCGAAGCCGCGGTAGTGGCGATCGATCACCCGGCCACCATCGAGCACTATGAAGCACGCTTCGTCCCGGCCCGCATGGCCGCTGCGGCGGTGCCGCTGGCGGTGCTCGCCATCGTTGCCTTTGCCAGTCTGATCGCCGCTGGCATTCTGCTGGCAACGCTCATCCCGTTCGCATTCGGGATGATTCTGGCGGGCTCGCTGGCGCGCGGCGCTTCGGAACGGCAGCTTGCGGCGCTGGGGCAATTGTCGGGCCTGTTCGTCGATCGCGTGCGAACACTGCCGATCATTCGCCATTTTGGGGCCGAGGAGCGGATTGCGCGGCAGGTCGCCGCCGCCACGCGCGATGTCGCCGATCGCACGATCACCGTCCTGCGCGCCGCTTTTCTCTCAAGCGCAATCATGGAGTTTTTTGCCGCGTTGTCGGTCGCGCTGGTTGCGGTTTATTGCGGGTTCAGTCTGCTCGGCCTGCTGCCCTTCCCGGATCCCGAAAGCCTGACACTGCGCGAGGCATTTTTTGCTCTGGCAATGGCCCCTGAATTCTACCTGCCGATGCGGCGGCTGGCAGCGGCCTACCACGAAAAGCAGCTCGGCGAAGCAGCGATGGCGCAAATCGAGCCGATGCTCGCGACTGACCTACCGAGGCCGCCAGAGGCACCCTATGCAGGCGCAGTGGCGAGCGCTTTGACGATTGCGTGGCCGGGGCGCGAGATCGGCCCCGTCGACTTCGCGGTCGGTCGCTGCGGCATGATCGCGCTCACCGGGCCAACCGGGAGCGGCAAGACGAGCGTGCTGGCGGCGATTGCCGGACAGATCATCCCGACCGCTGGGTCGATCACGCCGATCAGGCCCGCCGACATTGCCTGGGCCGCGCAGCATCCACTGCTCCTGCCCGGCAGTCTGCGCGACAATCTTGCGCTTGCTCAGCCAATGGCCAGCGATGCCGATATCCTGCAGATCGTCGAGCAGGTGGGGCTGGGACCGTTGCTGGCCGGGCGCCCGGATGGATTGAACCTGCCGGTCGATCATCGCGGCTCGGGCCTGTCGGGCGGTGAGCGTCGCCGGATCGGGCTGGCGCGCGCGCTGTTATCGGGCCGGCCAATGATGCTGTGTGACGAGCCGACCGCCGATTTGGACGCCGCCAGTGCAGCCGCGATCATTGCGCTGCTGTGCGCCGTCGCGCGCGACCGGGCGATCATCGTCGCGACCCATGATGCGCGCCTCGTCGCTGCCGCCGGCGCTGTGGTTCGGCTGTGAGCCGCCCGTCGGACCCGATTGCGTTTGGCACCAGCGAACGCGTGACGCTGCGCTGGGCGCTGGTCTGCGCGGTGCTTGCCGGGATCTCGTCAATCCTGTTGCTGGCGCTGTCGGGCTGGTTCTTGACGGCAGCAGCGGTTGCTGGTGCGGCGGGCAGCGCGGCGGTGCTTGCGTTCAACTATCTGCTGCCGAGTGCCGCCATTCGCGGTCTCGCGATCCTGCGTACCGGCACGCGGTACGGCGAACGCCTGCTGGCGCACCGCGCAGCGTTGATCGGGATGGCGGGGCTGCGGGCGCAGCTCTTCGCCAAGCTTGCCGCGCAGGACAGCCGCGTGGCCGATGACGTATCGGGCGGCGATGCAAGTGCCCGCCTGATTAGCGACATCGCCGCGCTTGAAGATCTGGTGGTTCGTCGGCCGACGCGCCCGGCCAGCCTGATCGCGGCGCTGCTTGCGGTTGGCCTGACGCTGTTTGCCGGCTGGGTGTCGGCGTTCATCTTGGCGCTGATGCTCGCGGCATTGCCGGCACTGCTGGCGCTGGCAGGCAGGCGATTAACGGCCGCCCCCGCGCGGGATGCCGCCGATGCGCTAGGAGAGTTGCGTACGGGCTTTGTCGATTTCGCGGCGGCGCGGGCGGAGATAATTGCCTATGGCCTTGTCGATCGCGTCATGGCCGAGCTTGAGCGGCCCGCGCACCGCCTTGATCATGCAAGGGCGCGCCTGCATCGCGGCGAGGGCGCGATTGCCGGGTTGATGCTGGTTTACGGCGTGGTGAGTGCTGCGCTGGTGCTGATCCTTGCCGAAGGATCTGCGGCGGGTATTGCCTTGGCGTTGCTTGCCGGGACCGCGTCGGTCGAGGCGATGGCTGCGCTGGCGCGGACCGCCTTCCGGCAAGCGAGCGTCGATGAATCGCTGGCACGACTGGCGACGCTGATTGCCCTGCCAGTGCCACCGACTGCGCCGACTCCAAACGCGGTTGCGGCCGCGGCACTCTCGCTTGGGTCGGTGCAATGCCCGCCCGGCGCAAGGATAGCGATCACCGGGGTGTCGGGATCGGGCAAGACCCGTCTGATCGCTGCGCTCGCCGGTATCCGGCCCGCCATTCACGCGCTTGCCGTGGATGGCGTGGCGGTGGCTGCGTGCACGCCCGATCAGCTTCGCCGCCAGTTCGCGCTGGCGCCACAGGATGCGATGCTGATTGCAGGGACGATTGCCGACAATCTCCGCCTGGCGCGGGCGCGCGTTACGACGGATCAGATGCACGCAGCCTTGGCGGTCGCCTGTCTTGACGACCGGATCACGGCGATGGCTGAAGGGATCGAGACGCGGATCGGCGAAGATGGCGGCACGCTATCGGGCGGCGAGCGCAAGCGGCTTTCGCTCGCCCGCGCATTGCTCGCCGAACGCCCGTGGCTGATCCTCGACGAGCCGACCGAGGGCCTTGATGCCGCGACGGAAGCCGAACTGGTCGAGCGCCTTGGTCGCTGGCTCGATACGACCGGCACCGGCCTGATCCTGGTATCGCATCGCCGGACCCCGCTGATGCTTGCCCAGCGCCACATTCCGATCGCAGAGATTGCCAGCACTTCACCAACACCTTCAGCACGGCGAGCAATCACAGACACGATTACATAAAGCGATATAATGAATTTGTCGTTCAAGCGCGGCCGGGCTAAAGACAGGGCAACGGCGATCACCGCCGCGAAGGACCAGCCGATGGAAACCGATACCACCACCCGCCCCGCCATGCCGCGCATTGGCGAGCCCGCCCCCGACTTCAGCGCGAAGACCACGATGGGGCCGCGATCGCTGGCTGATTATCGCGGCAAGTGGCTCGTGCTGTTTTCGCACCCCGCCGATTTCACGCCTGTCTGCACCACTGAGTTCATCGGCTTTGCCGAGGCATCGGGCGCATTCGAGGCACTGAATTGTGCGCTGCTCGGACTGTCGATCGATTCGGTGCACTCTCACATCGCCTGGGTCCGCACGATCAAGGAGAAGTTCGGTGTCGATATCACTTTTCCGATTATCGACGATCTGTCGATGCAGATTGCCAGCGCCTATGGCATGATCCACCCCGGCGCGTCGGACACTGCCGCTGTTCGTGCAACCTTCATCATCGACCCCACCGGGATTGTGCGCGCGATGGTCTATTATCCGATGTCGAATGGTCGATCGGTCGCCGAATTCCTGCGCTTGCTCGAAGCGCTGCAGACGGCCGATGCGAACAAGATCGCGACTCCCGAAGGCTGGCAGCCGGGCGATGACGTGATCGTGCCGCCGCCAGCGACCGTTGCCGCGGCCGAAGCGCGCAGTGGCGAGGGCTATGACTATGTCGACTGGTTCTTCAGCAAGCGGTCGCTGGCTGCCTGATCATCCCGGCGGGACGAAGCATGGGCTGTCGTCCCGCCATGGGCATTGCTAAACGCTCGCACCAGACGCGCAACTGAGGGGGCGACGATGACAGCAGGCGAAAATCCGACAAGCGACGATTGGGCAGGCGCGCGGGGTGAGAAATGGCTGGCGCAGCTCGACCGGATGGAAGCGATGCTTGCCCCCGTCGATGCCCCGCTGATCGCGGCGCTGGCGCCAGCCGGGGCGCGGCGGCTTGCCGACCTCGCCTGTGGTGGCGGCGGGACGACGCTGGCACTAGCGGCAGCGACTGACCCAGGCGCGGCAGTATTTGGTTATGATATTTCGCCCGCTCTGGTGGCTTTCGCTGCCAAGCGCGCGCAGGCGCATGTTCCGCGCCCGATCTTTGCGGTCGGCGACAGTGCATCGCTCGCCGTCGACGCCCCGTTCGACCGGATTGTATCGCGCTTCGGCACGATGTTCTTTGCCGATCCCGCCGCTGCCTTTGCCAATATCGCGACGCTGCTGGCACCCGGCGGGCGCTTTGCCTTTGCCGTCTGGGGGCCGCCCGCGGACAACGGGTGGATGGGGATGATCCGCGATGTGGTCGCCGAGCTGATTGAACTGCCGCCCCCTTTGCCCGATGCGCCGGGGCCGATGCGCTACGGCGATGTCGATCGGCTGCTTGGGCTGCTCGACGCGGCCGGCTTACGCGATCTGGCTGTGACCGACTGGCAGCATAAGCTCGGCATTGGCGGCAATCTTGCGCCGGCCGATGCTGCTCGGTTCGCGATTGAGAGCATGTCCGTCGCCCAGGCGCTCGCCGCCGAGGGGCCAGCGATGGTGGCGGCGGCAACTGCGCTGCTGGAACAGCGGTTTGTGCTGCATTGGTCCGATGGTGCCGTGCGGCTGCCAGCGCGCGTGCATCTGGTTCACGGCACGCGCTGAGCACCCGATAATCGCCTTTGCCACTTGCACTGCGGCACGGTGCACCCCAGATATAACGTCGATTACACATAACGAGTAATCTAAGACGATCGAGCCGTCAGGGCTCCTTAGATATATCGGCGACCGCTTGCCGCTGACCAACGCAACAATGGGCCATCACATGACAGACATTGTTCTGGGCGCGCCACATGCCGACGATGAACGTCGCCGGGATTTTATTGGCATCGCTGCGGGCAGCTTTGCGGCGATCGGGGCCGGCGCCGCCGTCTGGCCGCTCGTCAACCAGATGAACCCGTCTGCCGACGTGCTGGCGGTGGCCAGTACCGACGTCGATCTTGTCGGTATTGAGCCGGGGCAGGCGATCGTTGCCGTCTGGCGCGGCCAGCCGGTTTTCGTGCGCAATTTGACGGCTGCTGAACAGGCGTCGGCCAATGCGTTCCCCACCGCCCAGTTGCGCGACCCACAAACGCTGGCCGAGCGCACCAAGTCGGGCCACGCCAATTGGCTGGTCACGATTGGCGTCTGCACGCATCTTGGCTGCATTCCGCTTGGTGGTAAGGAAGGCGAAATGAAGGGCGATGCCGGGGGCTATTATTATCCGTGCCACGGATCGACCTATGATACCGCAGGCCGCATTCGACATGGCCCGGCCCCCCGTAATCTGGACCTGCCGCCCTATAGTTTCACCACGCCCAACCAGATCACCATCGGTTGAGCGGCCTGAACTCAATCGTGCATCATTGCGCGGGCGTGTCGCGCGCGGTGACCTGGTCGACGGCCTCGAGCGCTTTGGCGGCGTACATCACAGATGGCCCGGCGCCCATGTAAACCGCCATAGCCAGCGCTTCGGCAACTTCGGCACGCGATGCGCCTGCCTTCAACGCGCCTTCGGCATGATAGGCAATACACGGGTCGCACCGCACCGCCACGCTGATCGCCAGCGCAACCAGTTCCTTGGTCTCGCCGTCCAGCGCATCTCCCGCATGCGCCGCGCGCGCCATCTCGGAAAAGGCCTTCATCACTTCGGGTGAGGCGGTGCGCAGATCGCGAACGGCGCCGTTCATATTGCCCATCAGAGCAAGCCAATCTTCAACCATGTCCGGATCCTGTCATCAGTGGCTATTGTCGGGCATTAACCGTTGAGACCGGCTTTTGGGGGCAAGGATCGGCCCGCCTCACTCCATCCCCGCAATCGCGCGCAGGCGGTGCTGCGCTACGAGCAGCTGCCCACTCGCTGCGGCGCGCGCTGCCTGCGCATCGATGGCTTCACGTTCGGCGTCGAGCTGCGCGAGCAAGGGCTTGGCTCCGGCTTTGACTTCAAGTGCGGTACCGCGCAGCGCGGCTTCGCTTGCGCCTAACCGCGCGTCGCTGGCCAACAGCACGGCACGCGCGGCGGTGACGGCTTCGAACGCGACGATGGCCTGCTGCTCGACGGTGAGGCGGGCGTTCGCCGCGTCAGCTTGGGCTGCGCGCAGATCGGCGGCTGCCCCTTGCGCCTTCGCACCGATGCGACCGCCGCTGAAGAGTGTCCACCGTCCGCGCAGACCAATCGACGCGCTGTCGGCCTTATACCCTGGAAAGAACTGGTCGCGCACGCTGGCCGCTTCGGCATAGGCGCCGATGCTCGGCAGTCGCTCGGCGCGCACGCCCTGCACCTTGGCTTGCGCGGCATCGACCTGGCGCGCGGCGGCGAGCAGCATCGGATTGTCCTTCATCGCGAGTGCGACTGCGGCCTCGCGCGATGGCGGGAGGACTGGGGCGGCGGGCAAATCGGCGTCGATCATCACGGGATGACCAGCAAGTGCCGCCAAATGCGCCATGGCCCCGGCATATTGCCCCTGCGCGCGCGCCAGCCCTGCCTCCGACTCGGCCCGGCGCGCTTCGGCTTGGGCGGTTTCCGTCGAGGTGCCTTCACCGACCTTGAACTTCAGCCGCGCTTGGCGAAGCGCTTCATCGAGCGCGCGATTAAGCGTGGCATAACGGGCGATCAATTGCCGCGCGGCAACGGCCTGGGTGTAGGCCTGGACAACGCCGACGCGCAGTTCGATCGCCGTCATGCGCAGCTGTTGGTCGGCCGCGTCCGCGCCGCCGGTTGCCTGCCGGATTGCGGCAGCGGTGCGGCCGCCGGTAAAAAGCGGCAGCTCCACCGTCACGCGCGCCGATCGGGGCACGACATCGTCGGCCGCCAGCCCAAAAAAGCCCTGCGGATCTATACGACCGACTCCGATCTGCCCATCCAACGCGGCCAGGGGCGATCGTTCGGCGCGCGCCTGATCAACCCCGGCACGCGCCGAATCGGCGCTTGCGCGCGCAGCCTCCAGCGCAGGCGACCGCGCCAGTGCCTCGGCAATGACGGTGTCGAGACTTTGGGCCGATGCCGGGGCAGCCTGCGCGACCAGCGCCGCGCTTGCGAGCAGCAACAGAGCAAGGCGGTGTGGCATGATCAGCGAAACGCCGTTCCGGCACGCACCCCGAGCGCCTTGAAGATCATGGCGGCCGGGCACCAGCCAGTGATGCTCGCCTGGACCATGTTGGCGCCCGCAAAAAGCGTCAGCGCGATCCACCAGGGCGAGTAAGTGACGGCAAGCGTAGCGCTGACCAGAATGATGAGGCCGGCAAAGGCAAGCACGGCGCGATCGAGATTCATCGTCGTTTTCCTTTATTTGTCGAAGTGGAGTTTCTTGATACCCATCACGTGCAGCGCGAGCTTTTCGTAGAATGGCTCGCTTTCGCCCATGCGCACTTTGCGCAGGAAGTATTTCTCGAAACCGATCTTGGCCAAATGCACCCATTTGCCGCTCGACGACCAATTGGTGTTGCGCGGCGGGATTTGCGGCTGCGCGACAAAGGCCACGCCGCCGTCGCCGAAATCGGCCAGGCAGATCGCGTTCCACGTCGCTTCGTGAGTGGGTTCCTTGCCGTTGTGCAGTTCCTTCAGATTGGCGGCGATGGCGCTGACCATCGATTCGATCATGAAGCCGGTTTTGGGCACGCCGACCGGCACCGGTGTCGGCCCGGTCGGGGGGATGGCGATGCATACCCCCAACGCGAAGACGTTGCGGTGCGTCGGGTTGCGTTGATGCTTGTCAGTGAGGATGAAGCCGCGAGGGTTCGAGAGACCCTCGACCCCCCGGACGGCGGCGATCCCGCGAAATGGCGGCATCAACATGCCCCAGCCAAAGGGCAGATCATGCGTTTTCTTGTCGGTGCCGTCATCGTTCACTTCGGTGACGTGCATCATGCCGGCGTCGATGCTTGAGACCTTGGCGTTGGTGATCCACTTGATGTGGCGCTGGCGCATCTCGCTCTCCAGCAGCCCCTTAGTGTCGCCGACCCCGTCCAGCCCAAGATGGCCGACATAGGGTTCAGGCGTGACGAAGGTCATCGGCACCTTGTCGCGGATCTTGCGCTTCTTGAGTTCGGTATCGAGCGTCATCGCCATTTCATAGGCAGGCCCGAAGCAGGATGCGCCTTGCGCGGCGCCCACCACGATCGGGCGGGGATTGGCGCAAAGCTCCTCGAATTTGGCGAAAGCGGCGACGGCATGGTCGGTCTCGCAGATCGATACCGTGTGCTGATCAGGGCCGAACCCGTCGATTTCGTCGAAGGCGAGCTCGGGGCCAGTGGCGATAACTAGATAGTCATAATCAATAAACGAGTTATCGTTGAGCTCGATACGATTCGCCTCAGGGTGCACCTTGCGTGCACCGATCCCGCTATAAGCAATTCCATGCTTGGCCATCACCGGGGGCAAGTGCACGCGCAACGCTTCCGGTTCGCGCCAGCCAACAGCAACCCACGGATTCGACGGAACGAACCAGTAGTCCTCACCTTTGCTGACCACGGTGACGCGTGCCTTCCCCTTGAGTGCGGCGCGGATTTCATAAGCAGCGATTGTGCCACCAAGCCCAGCACCCAACACGACGACATGCGATTCGGACATTTCCGGTTCCTCTCCCTTGATAGTGCTTGACGCATATATTGCTTACACGATATGCGCAATCGAGAAATAAAAAGGACGCCCAATGTTTGGATTTGCCCGCAAACCCGCCCATGTCGAAGTCGGCCCCGATGCGCTGCAGGCAATGTTGCGCGACGGCGCGGCAATGATCGTCGATGTGCGTGAGCCCGACGAATTCGCTGCCGGACACATTCCCGGCGCGCACAACCTGCCGCTCTCGCGCTTCGATCCCGCGCAGTTGCCCGATCCAGGCGGCAACCGGCTGATCCTCAGCTGCGCGGGCGGGAAACGGTCGGCCATGGCGCTCGATCGCTGCGCCGCCGCCAAGGCAGCGGTCGACACGCATCTTGCCGGCGGCTTCGGTGCCTGGACGGCCGCCGGTTTACCGGTCGAGCGATAAGATGGGCTGCCTCACCCGCCTTCGCTTTACCGTTGGTGCCACGCTGCTGGCGGCAGCGTCGCTATCGGCCTGTGGCAGTGCGCCAGAAGCCTCGACCGTCAAGCCAGACCCCGTCACGGGCGCGCGGCTCAAGATTGCCGCGTCCGAGACCGGTGACTGGAAGGCCGTGAGCGCCGAAATCGCAACCGTCGATCAGGCACAGGCGATTGCCCGCATCCCCGGCATTTTGAGCACGCTCAGCGTCCGCGCGGGCGATGTGGTGCGTAAGGGGCAGGCAATCGGGCGGATCGTCGACAGCCAGCTTGCGCCGCAATCCGCCGCCTTTGGTGCGCAGGCGGCTGCCGCGCAGGCGCAGGCCGCCCAAGCTCAGGCTGATCTGGCGCGGGTCAAATTCCTTTACGACAATGGCGTCTATGCCAAGGCGCGGCTCGATCAGGCGCAGGCGGCCACCGCAGCGGCCACGGCGCAGATCCGGGCGGCGCGCGCGCAGCAATCGGCGGTCGGTGCGGTGGCTGGGCAGGGCACAATCATCGCGCCCGCCGCGGGGCGCGTGCTGCGCGCCGATATTCCGGCCGGATCGGCGGTTGCACCGGGCATGGTGATCGCGACGATTACGGCTGGCGAGACCGTGTTGCGGCTGACGCTCCCCGAATCGCTGGCCGATCGGGTCCATGCCGGATCGCGCGTCCGTGCCGATGGCCTGAGCGGTCGCGTGATGCGCGTCTATCCTTCCGTCCAGGGCGGCCAGATCACTGCCGATGTCGCGATGAGCGGCATCGACAACAGCCTGATCGGTCGACGCATCGCTGCCGAGGTCGAAACCGGCACCCGTCCAGCCATCATCGTCCCGCAGGCCTTCGTCACCCGCGCCTATGGCATCGACACCGTCACCATGCTCGCCGCCGATGGCACCGCCGCCAGCGTGCCGGTGCAGACCACCGCTTCGGGCGAGCCGGGCAAGATCGAGATTCTGTCGGGCGTCAACGCTGGCGACACGCTGATCGCGGCTCCGGCCAAATGACCCTTGGCATTTCAGGGTGGATCACCCGCTCCACGATCCAGTCGCCGCTAACGCCGCTGTTCCTGCTGGCGGCGATCCTTGTCGGCTTGCTGGCAACGTTTACGATCCCGCGCGAGGAAGAACCCCAGATCAAGGTGCCCGTGGTGGACATTCGCGTCGCCGCGCCCGGTCTATCAGGCGCGGACGCGATCGAACTGATCGCCAAGCCGCTCGAGACGATCGTCAAGTCGGTCGATGGGGTCGAGCATGTCTATACCCAGGCCGAGGATAATGGTGTGCTCGTCACGGCCCGCTTCCTGGTGGGGTCGAACCCGGAGGACGCCGCGACCCGGATCGATGAGAAGCTGAACGCCAATATCGCATCGATCCCGGTCGGCATTCCGCCGCCACAAGTGACCGTGCGCGGAATCAGCGACGTGCCGATTGTTGTGTTGACGGTATCGCCCAAGCCCGGCGCGCCGGGAGCGTGGACTGATCAGTCACTGTTCGAACTCGCGGGGCGGCTGCGCACTGAGATCGCCAAGGTCGACAATGTCGGCCTGAGCTTCATCGTCGGCGGCCAGCGCGAAGCGATCCGCATTGCCCCCGATCCGGCAAAGCTCGCGCTTTACCGGGTGCCGCTGAACAGCGTGATCGAGGCCGCATCGCAGGCCAACCGGGCGTTCCCGGTCGGCACGGTGCGGGAGGGCGGGCAGGCCGCAAGCGTGATTGCCGGCCAGACGCTGGGCAGTGCCGCCGATGTCGGCGCGCTGATCGTGCGGTCCGTAAGCGGCGCACCCGTCTATTTGCGCGATGTCGCCAGCGTCGAACAGGCCGCAACCGAGGATCAAGCCCGGGCCTGGCGCTGGTCGCGCACCGAGGGCAAGGGCTGGCACCGCGCGCCCGCCGTCAGCATTGCGATTGCCAAGCGCGCAGGCGCCAATGCGGTTGATGTCTCGACCTCGGTCGTGGCGCGCGTGGATGCGCTGCGCGGATCGCTGATCCCCGCCAGCGTCGATGTCGCCGTTACGCGCAATTACGGTGAAAGCGCTAATGACAAGGCGAACGAGCTGCTGTTCCACCTCGCGCTTGCAACCGTCTCGATTGTCGTGTTGATCGGCTTTTCGATCGGCTGGCGCGAAGCGGGCGTCACCGCGATCGTCATCCCGACGACGATCCTGCTGACGATGTTCGCTTCGAACCTGATGGGCTTCACGATCAACCGCGTGAGCCTGTTTGCCCTGATCTTTTCGATTGGCATCCTGGTCGACGATGCGATCGTGATGATCGAGAATATCGCGCGCCACTGGGCGATGTCCGATGATCGCAGCCCGGTCAATGCCGCTGTCGATGCCGTTGCCGAAGTCGGCAACCCGACGATCGTTGCAACACTGACCGTCGTCGCGGCGTTGCTGCCAATGCTGTTCGTGTCGGGACTGATGGGTCCATATATGGCACCCATTCCGATCAATGCGTCCGCGGCGATGATCTTCAGCTTCTTCGTTGCCGTCATCATCGCGCCGTGGCTGATGATCCGCTTTGCGCGCTCGGCCACGTCGCACGGACACGGCCATGATGACACTCACGGCGGCAAGCTTGGCGCGCTGTACGCCAGCGTTGCCGCTCGCGTCATTGCCACCCGGCAAAGCGCCCGGCTGTTCCTGATCGCGGTGGGCATAGCGACGCTTGTCGCCTGCTCGATGTTCTACTTCAAGGCGGTGACGGTGAAGCTGCTGCCGTTCGACAACAAGAGTGAGGTCCAGCTGGTCGTCGATCTGTCCGAGGGCAGCAGCCTTGAAGCGACCGCGCGCACGCTTGAACAGGCAGCCGCCGTTGCGCGCACCTTGCCCGAGGTGGAGGCGATGGAGGCCTATGTCGGCACCTCCGCTCCGTTCAACTTCAACGGGCTGGTGCGCCATTACTTCCTGCGATCGCGACCCGAAATGGGCGATCTGATGGTCACGCTCGCACCCAAGGATGATCGTGCCCGCGCCAGCCACGCCATTGCCGTTGCACTGCGCGAGAAGCTGAAGGCGGTGCCGCTGCCAGCGGGCGGATCGATCAAGGTGGTCGAAACGCCGCCGGGCCCGCCCGTGCTCGCGACGTTGCTGGCTGAGATCTATGGCCCCGATGAAGCCGTGCGCCGCGCGACGGCAACGCAGCTAGAGGCGATCTTCAAATCGGTGCCGTATATTGTCGATGTCGACAACAGCTTTGGGCAACCACGCCCCGAACTGCGGCTGATCCCGGATCGCGCCAAGCTTGACCAATATGGCTTGTCCGAACGGCAGCTGTTCGATTCGATCGGCGCGCTTCTCGGCGATCAGGTCGTCGGCTATGCCCCGCGTGGCGGCGGGCGCGATCCGCTGCCGATCCAGATCGCGCTCGATCAGTCGCAGCGCAGCTGGAGCCAGGCGCTCGCCGCTACCCCGGTGGCAGTGGCGCAGGCACCGGGCGGCCCGCAATTGATCCAGCTCGATGAACTCGTTGAAGCAAAGGTGCAGCCCGGCGGGCAGTCGCTCTTCCGCCGCGACGGGCGTGGCGCGACGATGGTGACTGCCGAGCTTGCCGGGCGCTACGAGGCGCCGATCTATGGCATGCTCGCCGTCAACGACGCGGTCGAAAAATTCGACTGGAAGGCGAAGGGCCTGATCAAGCCCGAGATCCGGCTGAACGGCCAGCCGGTCGATGAAAGCAAGACGTCACTGCTGTGGGACGGCGAGTGGGAAATCACCTGGGTCACTTTCCGTGACATGGGGGCGGCCTTCGGGGTGGCACTGTTGGCGATTTATGTGCTCGTCGTCGGCCAGTTCCGGAATTTCAAGCTACCGCTGGTGATCCTGACGCCCATTCCGCTCACGCTGGTGGGGATTGTCATCGGGCATATGCTCTTCGCGGCACCCTTTACGGCCACATCGATGATCGGCTTCATCGCGCTCGCTGGCATCATCGTGCGCAATTCGATCCTGCTGGTCGACTTCATCAACCACGCCCGCGCGCCCGATAAATCGCTGCGCGACACGCTGCTCGAGGCGGGCATGATCCGCTTCAAGCCGATCGCGCTGACGGCGGCGGCGGCGATGATCGGGGCGGCAGTGATCCTGACCGATCCGATCTTTCAGGGCCTCGCCATCTCGCTGCTGTTCGGGCTGGCTTCGTCGACCTTGCTGACGGTGCTGGTAATCCCCGCGATCTACATTGTCTTGCGCGATGACGGTCTCCCCGCCACTTTGGCCACATGAGCTTCACCGGACCTATCGCCGTGCTGCACGACAATGCCGCGCATGTTGCTGAACGATTGCGACTTCTTGCGCACCGAGACCGGCTTATCATGCTGTGCCGGATGACCGACGGTGAGGTTTCGGTCGGCGAACTCGTCTCACTGACCGGCCTTTCGCAGGCGAGCGTGTCGCAGCATCTAGCGGTACTGCGTGATGCGGGTACGGTACGCGTGCGCGCAGAGGCGCAGTCGCGCTTCTACCGGCTGGTCGATGCGCAAGTCGCGGGCATCATCGCAGCCTTGTGCGATTATAGCGGACGCATCGCAGGAGAGCCCGGATGAGCAGTGCAATCCTCGTCTGCCCGCACTGCCAGGCGCTCAACCGCGTCCCCGAGGCGCGGCTGGTCGACAATCCGAACTGTGGCACCTGCCACCGCCGTTTGACGACAGGCGCACCGATCGACGCCGATAAAGCGCTGTTCGACAAGGTGATCACCCGGAGCAGCGGCCCGGTGCTGGTCGATTTTTGGGCCAGTTGGTGCGGGCCATGCCGGATGATGGCTCCGGCTTTCGCCGCCGCTGCAGCCGAGCTCGATCCAAAGGTTCGGCTGCTCAAGGTGGATACCGAGGCCGAGCAGGTGCTGGCCGGGCGCTACGCAATCCGCTCGATCCCAACCTTGATATTGTTCAAAGGCGGCGTCGAGACCGCCCGGCAGGCTGGCGCAATGGACAAGGCGGGAATTATGCGCTGGGTAGAGAGCGTGGGCGTTAGCTAGGGTCACGCGATTTGAATCGTTGGCACTGAATTCAGGGAGAGCTCGATGAAACTATGGTTTGCTGTCGCCGCGCTGGTGACATTCGCTACGGCAGGCCCCGGCTTTGCGCAGGAGCACCGCGCGCCGGCGATCGAATCCTTTGGCGCGGGCTTCCCGACCGAGGGGGCGATGGAGCGGCCTGATCCAGTGCTGCGCTACCGCGTCGTGTTTCCCGTAACGAAGGCAAGCGCCGATCCAGCCAAGCCCAACGCTTCGCTCGAACGCGTTGCGCGCTTCCTCAACCTGCTCGCCGCCGACGGCGTCCATGTGAAACCGGGCGATATCGTCGCGATCCTCTATGGTCCCGCCACCCAGATCATCACCAACGACGCCGTTTATGCTGCCCAGACCAAGGTGCCGAACAACCCCAACATCGCGCTGATCGCCAAGTTGCGGGCGGCGGGTGTCGTTGTCGCGGTTTGCGGGCAGGCGCTGTATGCGCACAAATATGAAGTAAAGAACGTCGCAACCGGCGTCAGGGTTGATGTCTCGGCTATGACGACCATGGCGAACCTGCAACTGCGTGGCTGGGCCTTGCTGCCCGAATGAGACGTTAGATGCCGCCGGATCGGGTGGGCGGACTGACCAGGGACGAGAGATGCATGACGGATTGAGTGACACGTCCCAGCGAACATTGGGGCGACGTTTCCTTGCCTGGGCGGGTATCCCGCTCGCGATCATCATTGTCGGCGCGGTCATGTACATGATCGGCTTGCGCGGCGGCGTCGACGCCCCGACCGCACGGGTAGCTTCGACCCCAGCAGTGCCGATATCGTTTACGCCACCACCCGATTCGGCGATACCCGGCGGGCCCGAGGGTGCCGCGATCCGGCGCGGGCAGCAGATTTTCCTCCATACCAAAGCGAATGCAGGCGCTTATGTTGGTAACGGCCTGTCATGCAGCAATTGCCACCTGAACTCCGGTCGCCAGCCCCATGCAGCGCCAATGTGGGCTGCATGGGGCGTCTATCCCGCCCATCGCGCCAAGAACGGGCGGATCAATACGATGGAGGATCGTATTCGCGATTGCTTCACCTATTCGATCAATGCGCAGGTTTCCTCCAGCGGCAGCGCGCCACCCCCCGCCGATCCGATCTATCGCGATCTGCAGATGTACTTCTTCTGGCTTGCCAAGGGAGCGCCGACCGGCGTCGATCTGCCTGGCAGGGGATTTCTGAAACTCAAGCCGACCGCGCCCGGTCATGATCCGCAGCGCGGCGCCAAGGTTTATTCCCAGCATTGCGCGGCGTGCCATGGTGTCGATGGGCAGGGCCAAAAGGCTGATGATGGCGGCTATGCCGTCCCGCCGCTCTGGGGGGCGCAGTCGTTCAATTGGGGGGCGGGGATGGCCAGGGTCGCCAACGCCGCGGGTTTCATCAAGGCGAACATGCCCTTGGGGCAGGGATATAGCCTGAGCAACCAACAAGCCTGGGACGTCGCGGCCTTCATGGACAGTCGAGACCGCCCCCGCGATCCGCGCCAGACCGGCAGCATCGCCGACGCGCGCGCGCTCTTTCACCCGAACGGGGATTATTATGGCCAGCGGATCGACGGTGATCTGCTGGGCGATGGCGTCGCTGGCCTGACGGGGCGGTAGAGAGCAGGCCCGCCACCCCGCCTGCCTGCTACTGCATTCGGGCGAACATTGCGGCACCGCCGCCGCTTGTCATGCGGTCGGACAACGCATCGCGGCGCGGCACGGCGATCGTATCCGCAAAAGCATCGAGCAGGGCGCTCAATTCAGCGAAGCGCATGTGATTGATGCGGTAAAACACCTGTTTCGCCTCGCGCCGGGTCAGCACAAGGTCGGCCTTGCGCAAAATGCCGAGCTGTTGCGACAAGCCGGGCTGCACTACGCCGGTTGCCGCCTCAAGGTCGCTGACGCTGCGCTCCCCGCCGGTCAGCGTGCGCAGGAGATCGAGCCGCACCGCATGTGCGATCGCACGGAGCAATTCGGCATGCATCTCGATATCGACCGCGCGCAGATCAACGCCCATGATCAGCCCGCATCCTTCATGGGGGTATAGAACCACTCGGTGGGATCGTTGGCGGCGAACACATCGGGCAGCAACTGGCTGGGTACGGTCAGCAGATCGTTGCCCGGTGTCCAGTCGGCCGGGACGAGCGCGTGCTGCGCATCGGTGCGCTGAAGCGCAGCGAGTAGCCGCAGCATTTCATCGACCGAACGGCCAACCGTGGCCGGATAACAAGTCGAAGCGCGCAAGCGGCCCTCAGGATCGACGAAATAGGTCGCCCGCACCGATGCCGCGTCGAGCGCGTCGGGCGCGATCATGCCGTAGGCGCGGGCAATCTCGAGCGTCGGATCTTCAATCAGTGGAAACTCCACCTTGACGCCGAATTTCTCATGAATCGCGCGGAGCCAGGCAAAGTGCGAGAAAAGGCTGTCAACCGATAGCGCCATCAGATTGCAATCAAGCGCCGCGAACCGATCCGCTGCACGGGCGATCGCCACGAATTCGCTGGTGCAGACCGGGGTGAAATCGGCGGGATGCGAAAACAGGATCAACCATTTTCCGCGAAAATCACTAAGCGACTTGACGCCTTGCGTCGTTCTCGCGGTGAAATTGGGAAGCGGATCGCCGAGCCTTGCAGGCCCGCAAGGTGTAACCAAGCGCCTTTGATCGTCCAATTTTTCTCGCCCTTTCGCCCGTCGATGATCGAATATGCCACTGCCGAACGATTGACGCAAGACGCTTACATGATTATATCATTTACGTAATCGTGAAATCCCAGGAGTATGTCATGGCCTCGACGCCGCGCGATGCGATAATTGATCGCGCATCCGCCACCATCACCGCAAGCCTGATCGGGGAAGCGCCCCGCGCCATCGTTCGCAGCTTTTTCGACGAGGCGACCTTCACGGCCAGTCATGTCGTGCATGATCCCGAAAGTCGGATCGCAGCGATCATTGATTCGGTCCTGGACTTCGATCCTGCGTCGGCGCGCACCGGCCATATGTCGGCCGATGTGATTATCGATTATGTCCGCGCGGAAGGGTTGACCGTTGAATGGTTGCTCGAAACCCACGCCCATGCCGATCATTTCTCTGCCGCACCCTATTTGCAGGAAAAACTGGGCGGCAGGATCGCCATCGGTCGGTCGATCACGACGGTGCAGCAAGTGTTCGGCACGCTGTTCAATGAGACCACCAGCTTCGATCGCGATGGATCGCAATTTGGCCAGTTGTTCGACGATGGCGATCGTTTCAGCATCGGCGGGCTGGAGGCGATCGTGCTGCATGTCCCCGGCCATACGCCTGCCGACCTTGCCTATGTGATCGGCGACGCGGTGTTCCCCGGTGACACGATCTTCATGCCCGATTTCGGCACGGCACGCGCCGATTTTCCCGGCGGCGATGCGCGCCAGCTGTTCCGCTCGATCCGTCGCCTTCTGTCGCTGCCTCGCGCGGCACGGCTGTTCCTGTGCCATGACTACAAGGCCCCCGGACGCGATGTCTTTGCTTGGGAAACGACGATCGGCGCCCAGCGCGACGGCAATGTTCATGTTCATGACGGCGTGGACGAGGATGCATTCGTCGCGATGCGAACGGCGCGCGATGCCACGCTGGATATGCCCCGCCTGATCCTGCCTGCCATTCAGGTCAATATGCGCGGCGGCCACCTGCCCGAGCCCGAGGCCAATGGCACGCGCTATCTCAAAATCCCGCTCGACACGGTCTGATTACGCTTGATCGATACCCTTCATTACGGACTTGGCGCGCTGTCCGGCGTTCTTGTCGGCTTCACGCTCGGGCTGGTCGGCGGGGGTGGATCGATTCTGGCCGTGCCGCTGATGGTCTATGTCGTGGGGGTGGCGAGCCCGCATATCGCGATCGGCACCAGCGCGCTGGCGGTGGCCGTCAACGCCGCGACCGGACTGATCAGCCATGCCCGATCCGGCACCGTCAAGTGGCGGTGCGGGGGGATGTACGCGGCTGCAGGCATTTTCGGCGCACTTGCCGGATCGACGGTGGGCAAGGCATTTGACGGCGACCGGCTGCTGTTCCTGTTCGCACTCGTCATGGTCGTGGTTGGCGCGGCAATGCTGCGCGGGCGGAACAACAGGGGCGTCGAGGCGGCCGTGTGCAACCGCACCAATGCACCGAAAGTGTTCGGCTTTGGACTGGGCACGGGCGCGTTTTCCGGCTTTTTCGGCATTGGCGGAGGCTTCCTGATCGTGCCGGGGCTAGTGGCTGCAACGGGCATGCCGATCATCAATGCCGTCGGCACGAGCTTGATCGCCGTTACCGCTTTTGGGCTGACGACGGCGGCAAACTATGCCTGGTCGGGGTTGATCGACTGGCCGCTTGCCGGGGTGTTCATTGCCGGTGGCATCATCGGCGGGCTTGGCGGCACGGTGCTGGCCAAGCGGCTTGCCGATGGGGGCAAGCTGACGACGATATTTGCCGGTCTGATTTTTGTCGTTGCGGCATATATGATCGGGAAAAGCGCTGGGGCAATCGGCTTGATTGGATCGCCATGAGTGCTTGTTCGTGAAAGCATCCGTCGCCTACCGAAAGATGCGGTCGGTCATTGCCGAAAGTCCTGATCTCGCTCCAGATCGGGCTCTTCAGCGGGCGGTGGCAATCGCGGGCTTCGGCCCGATGACAGATGATCGAGATTGGTTTAGGTGGCGTTGATGGCACTCTGGCGCGCCTATTTTCTGAAGCATCAACGGCTAGCATTTATGCTGGTCGCGGTGGCGCTGCTCGCCAAAGCGATCGTGCCGCAGGGGTTTATGGTCATGCCGTCAAACGGCACGATCATGGTCGCGCTCTGCTCGGGCCAAGGGCCACAAATGGTTGCGCTCGATCTGGGCAAGAGCGCCGAAGATCAGGGCGGCGATCATCAGGATGGCAACAATGCCCATCCGCCATGCGCCTTTTCCGGGCTCAGTATGGCGGCAGCGCCGGGTGCCGACCTTGTGTTGCTCGGGCTTGCCATCGCCTATGTCCTGACGCTCGGGTTCCTGCCTGTCGTCTTCCGCGCTCAACGCGCGCCTTCTCGTCTGCGACCGCCGCTGCGCGCGCCGCCGGTCTTCGGCTGATCCTGTCCGCCTGATCTGCTGACCCGCCCGCTGCCGATCGCGGCAGCGGAGCGCCGTGACGAGAGATATATTCAATGGCCTATCATGTCGTCGCGCGGCCCGAGCGGTCGCGTGAAGGCGCGTTCGATCTGCAAATGCAGATGAACCGCGCATGCCTGCCTTGGCACATCCGCGAGCTGCGCCGGATCAGGCGGTCCGCCTGGCTCGCGATCCTGCTGTTCACGCCGTTCCACATCGCGCCCTTGGCGGTCGGACCAGCCACCGCCTCGGCCACTTCCCTTTCCATCCATTCGGAGAATAACCAATGACCTATGCCCGCCACTTCCTCGCGCTAACTGCCGCGATCCTTGCCGTCCCGCTCGCTGCGCACGATGCTACGGTGGGCAAACTCAAGATTGGCCATCCCTGGTCACGCGAGACCGCACCCGGCCAGAGCGCCGGTGGCGGGTTCCTGACGATCACCAACACCGGCAAGCAGGCCGACCGACTGATGTCAGCAACATCGCCCGCCGCCGCCGAGGTACAAATTCACACCGTTTCGATGACGGACGGCATCATGCGCATGCGCGAACTGCCCGGCGGCCTCGAGATTCCCGCAGGCGCGACGGTCGCACTCAAGCCGGCCGGCTTTCACATCATGCTCATCGGGCTGAAAACACCGCTCAAGCAGGGCAAGATGGTCCCCGCCGAACTGCGCTTCCAGCGTGCGGGCAAGGTCAAAATCAACTTCAAAGTCGAAGCGATCGCCTATGCCGGCCCGGAAGGCGGCGATCATGCAGCGCACTAAGGCAGGTGGACGCCTGCGCATCATTCGAATCGCGCTGTGGGGCCTGGTAGCGCTCGCGGCGGGCGTTGCGGCCTATCTCTTCGTCCAGGGGCAAAGCGCACCACCATCGCCCGCGCAAAGCTATGCCAGCGCGATCGGCGGCCCGTTCGTGCTGACCGATCCGGCGGGCAAGCCGGTCAGCAACCAAACGCTGAAGGGCAAGCCGTTCGCGATCTTCTTCGGCTTCACCCGCTGCCCCGATGTTTGCCCGACGACGCTCAGCCGTCTGGCGGCGCTGCGCAAGCAACTCGGGGCTGACGGCCAGAAGTTCAACATCGTCTACGTCTCGGTCGATCCCGGCCACGATAAGCCGGCTGACATCGGCCAATATGTAGCGCTGTTCGGTACGCCGATCATCGGCCTGACCGGCACCGATGCGCAGATCGCGCAAGTCGTGAAGGCCTATCGCGTCTTCTACGAAAAGGTGCCGCAGCCGGGCGGCGACTACACGATCGACCATACCGCCACCGTCTTCCTAATGGGGCCGCAAGGCGAGTTCGTGACCACCATCGATCATCAGGAGGGGCAAGACACTGCCCTTGCCAAGCTCAAGCGGCTGATCGCCGCGAGCTGACGGACAGCCATTTAAATTCAAGGAAATCGACCCGTGAAGACTTCAACTATTGCCATTGCTGCCAGCCTTTTGGCCGCATCACCCGCCGTCGCGCAGGACCGACCCCGCGAAGACCAACCCGGCTGGACGCCGACCGACATCGTCGTCACCGCCACGCGCGAAAAGGGCTATAGCGCGCCCGAGGCAAGCACGCTGCGCACCTCCGTGCCTATCATCGAGACGCCGCAGTCGGTGCAGGTGCTGACCCGCACGCTGATCGACGAGCAGCAGCTGACCACGCTGGCGGATGCGACGCGCAACATTTCGGGGGTCGTGCCCGCGCTGCCATCCGAGGCAGTGCTCGCCAACCCGATCGTCCGCGGCTTCGAATCCGAAGTCTTCGTCGATGGCTTGATCGCTTATGGTGACACCGCTGTGGTCGATCCGTCGAGCCTGACGGCGGTCGAGCGGATCGAGGTCGCCAAGGGGCCGACGTCGCTGCTGTTCGGCGGCGGCACGGGATCGCCCGTGGGTGGCCTGATCAACCTCGTGACCAAGACGCCGGTCGATCGCCTGATCTATGCCGCATCGATCCGCGCGGGCAGCTTTTCGACGGTGCAGCCCTCGGTCGATATCAACGTGCCGATCACCGGCAACATCGGCGTGCGTTTTGCGGGCGACTATACCAGCAGCGACGATGCGATCGACAAGGTCGGGATCGAGCGGTTCAGCCTGAACCCGTCGTTCCGTGCCAGCTTCGGTGATACCGATCTGGTCGTTCGCGGTTCCTACAGCGACGTGAAGCAACTCGAATATGCTGGTCTTCCAGCGGCCATTGCCCGGCGCGTCGACATCAACCCGTTCCGCTTCTCGGGCGCGACAAATGCGCCGAAAACCGAGATCGAAAACCTGATGATCACGGGGGTCTTGACCCACCGGTTCAGCGACAAGGTGAAGGCGGCGGTGCAGCTGCGCCGCTATGAAAGTGACTTCTACGAATATGCCAGCTTCCCGTTCTTTTCCTTCTTCCCGGCCACGGGGCCAACCAGCTACCCGATCATCAAGGGCACGCTGCCGGTGCATGTCGACGAATGGACCGTCGATGCCAGCCTGACTGCTGAGTTCAACACCGGGTCGATCGCGCACGTCCTGCTCGGCGGCGTGCAATATGACGCGACCGACTATAACGGCGCGACCGGCTTCGATTTCACGCCAATCGGGGTGATCGATTATGCCAATCCGGCAAGCGACGTGAACTTCGGCGCTGTCCCGGCGCTGGGCGGCATTTTCGTCAACCAGTATCGCACCACCGCGGTCTATGCGCAGGACCAGCTGACGATTGCGGGTCGCATCCATATCCTCGCCGGGCTGCGCTGGACGAGCCTTGGCATCAGGGAAGTCGTGGGCGGGACCAACAATACGACACGCAGTCGGGTCGATCCGCGTGTTGGTGTGACGGTCGATATTGCCGACGGCGTCGCCCTTTATGGCGGCTATGCGACGGGATCGCGGCTGACTCTGTTCTATAATGGCGGGGGCACGCCGCCCAGGCCCGAGACGTCGGAAAGCTATGAGGCCGGCATCAAGCTGGGCGCGAAGCAAATCGGCCTGTCGGGCACGATCGCGCTGTTCCGCCAGTTCCGCGACAATGTGCCGGTCGCCAGCCCGACCATTCCCTTCGCCTCGGTCCAGTCGGGTCGCCAGCGTGCGCAGGGCGTCGAGGCCGACATCATCTGGGAACCAAGCAAGCAGTGGTCGCTGCTCGCCAGCTACGCCTATACCGACGCAGCGGTGGTCAACGACACCGACGTAGCGAATATCGGATCGCGACTGCCGCGCGTACCCGAGCATAGCGGCAGAGTCGCGGTGCGCTATCGCTTCACCGGCAAGCTGAATGGTCTTGGAATTGGCGCAGGCGTGACGGCTGCGACGGCATCGGAGATCACCATTCCGAACACCCAGCGCGGCGATAGCTTTGCGGTCGTCGATGCGCAGGCGAGCTACCAGACCGGACCGTTCCGCATTGGCGTGTCGGTCGAGAACCTGTTCGATCGCCGCTATTTTATCCCCTACCAATATCTCAACCAGGCAGTGGTGCGGCCGGGAACGCCGCGTTCCGCCTTCGTGACGCTCGGCGTCGGTTTCTGAAGCCGCTTCTTGATCAAGGGAGAATGACGATGACAATCGATCGACGGATGCTGCTCGGCGGCATGGCGGGCGCGGCAGCGCTCGGCCCGTTTCTCGCGCTTGAGAAGGCAATGGCGGCGCAGGCGGCAAGCGCTGCGCCACCCGCCAATCCCAGCGTCGAGGAGCAAAAGGCGATGGCGGCCCGACATATGGGTACAATGGAGACAGTTCTTGGGCCGGGGCTGTGGGGCAAGGAAGAAGTGGCGATGCTGCTCTATCCAGGCTTCACCGCGCTCGACCTGGTCGGGCCGCACTATTTCTTCGCCTGTATGTTCGGCGCGAAGGTGCATCTGGTCACCACCGCCACACCCAACGCGGCGGTGCCTTCGGACCTTGGACTCGCCATCCAGCCTACAACGACGATGAAGGACTGCCCGAAGGATCTCGATCTCATATTCATCCCCGGCGGCACCGACGGCACGATGAAGGTGATGAACGATCCCGTCGCGATCGCCTGGCTTCAGGACCGCGCGTCGCGCGCAAGGCATGTCACCAGCGTCTGCACCGGTTCGATGATCCTCGGCAAAGCGGGGCTGCTGAAAGGCAAGCGCGCGACCTCGCACTGGGCGGCGCGCAATGTCCTGCCGGATTTCGGGGCGATCCCGGTTGACGCACGCGTCGTCACCGACGGCAAGGTCACCACGGGCGCGGGCGTGTCGGCGGGACTGGACTTCGGGATCGCCCTCGTCGCCGCGCTCCGGGGCAAGGCCTATGCCGAGGCGCTCATGCTCCAAGCCGAATACCACCCCGAGCCGCCCTTCCCCGGCGGAACTATGGCGACCACGACGCCTGCCGTAGGCGGCATGATGGGCGAAATGTTTGCGCCGCTGGAAAGCAAGTTCCGGGCGATCGCCAAGCAGCAGGGCTAGGGTTCTGTACTGCGGCGAGCCATGCTGCGCAGGTTCGACCCATTCGTATCCGCTACGCCAAACCGCGCGGCCATTCGGCAACGTGAATGAACGTCCAAAGTTGGGATGGTCAAAGGCTAAATCGAGCATCCTAGATTGGGTCCTTCGAGACTCTATCCGTTGCAAGCCTATGCTCGAAAGGACGCTAGCATTCCGCGGATCTGGCCGTCCAATCGCTGACGTGCATGGCGCAAACGGGCGAGGAATAAGGCTGCTTCATCCTCCCCGATCTCGAGCGTTGTTTGTTGGATGGCTGCGGCACGGAGGCTGGTAAGTTTGATGATCAAACGCCACTTGCCCATCGACTCCTCGATTGTCGCGCTGGTGCCATGGCATAGGAATGTTCGATACCGATGGAGATCTTTGAACTCATCCAGAGCGCTCGCTACTCTTGAGCCCACCGCTGCTAGCGGCCCCTCCGCATCTACTACAATTCTCAGAGCTTCGAAGCGCTTGCCGACCAGATGGGGTAGTAGGCCCTCAGCACCGCTGGTTGCGATCGTCGACAGATGGCTGAGAGCTTCACTGACTGCCGCTTCGGCAAAAGCGAATTCTTCGATGCAGCGCCCTCGCCAGAGGCTGCATTCGCTGGCGGATGTAGACTGGCCGCAATGGTTAGCTTCGACCAAAGGAGTGAACGCGTTCATTTTTCTACGGTAGGGTATACTCATTACCGATGCCTTGCGCATCGTGCTTGCGGCTAGGCCATTTCGTTCAACTTGATGCCGCAAATCGCCGGCTGAACAGATGTCCAGAACTGGGAGGGGACTAAGGGGCCGCGAGCGACCGCAAATGGGTCATTCCGCCCGATCATGGCCGTGCCAGCGCGGAGGTTCGCCGCGCCCTTCGTCGCACTCCCGTCCAAAACCGGCCCCGGAATCGTGGTCAGAATCTGATACCTGCATGGGTCAAAGAGTAGCCGCTTATGCGTCCGGCTCAAGGAAAGGGCTGGCAGGGTCAAAGGCCTGGATCGAATCACCAGCGCGGGCAGATTTGCATGCTCCGAAAGATCGCGAGTGATTTCTGCCTCAGCCCCGCCGCAGCGAGCCCGGTCGTGACCCGACATGCGGTCGCAACATCTGCGAAACAGGAGAGCGCCGATGACTGTCGCGACGATCTCACCCACCCCATGGACCGACCAGTCTGTCTCTGGCGTCGGAAAATCGCGGCGCACCATGCGCCGCAATGCAGCGCCACCGGGCGCAATAGAACAGATTGGAAAGGGGAAGAGCGATCGGAAGGGGAGTTGGAAAAAATTGGATGCGCCGACAGGCGCAGCTGGTTTTTGCAAACTTGCCTTTCGATCCGTGCGTGCACCGGCACGCGCGATCGTTCCTGAAGGATATGGTTTATGCGATCAATCTATCCACAACGCCCCAGCGACGAGCATGCGGGCGATCACGTCGTGGTGTTCGATGTCGAATCGATCGTCGATAATGAAACTGATGATGGCAGCTTCCCGAAGTGGCCGTTGCACCGGCCGGTGGTTGCGAGCTTCCTGACCGCGTCGCTGCAGGATCGTCGCTACCGGTTCCGGATGACGAGCATCGTCTGCCAGCCGGGTAGGGAAGGGGACTTCTACCAGGCGGTCGATGCGCAGATGACGACGGGTGCGACCACCGTCGGGTTCAACAGCCGCGGTTATGATTTGCCGGTGCTGCAGCTCGGGGCAATCGCCGAACGGCGGTTCGATCTGACAGGCTTGTCGCACCATGCACGCGCGCACCGCTTTGGCCGGTCGCACTGCGATCTGGCAGAGATGTATTCGCTCTATGGCGGGACCAAACGGCCGAGCTTGTCGGAGGTCTGTGACCGGCTCAGTATCCCTGTGAAAACGACCGTCCACGGCAGCGACGTCGGTGCGCTTTGGCGATCGGGCGACGTCGATGCCATTGCGCGCTACTGCGAGGAAGATGTCGCCGCGACCTATTGTGCCTGGCTTGCGCATCATGCCTGGCGGCACAGCGATGAAGCGCTGATTGTCCGGCCGCTTGCCGCCTTCGCGCAGTGGATCGAACGTTCGCCCAAACGCGCGCACCTCATGCCGTTTGCAACGTCGCCGGCTGCCGTCTGGGCACGATCTCGCGCGCTGGCGCTGGGCATTGCCGATGCGCTGAAACTTGCCGAGCGCCGTGTCCAGCACGCCGCCGACGAACGCGCGTTCAGCGGCG
>JAIERC010000220.1 GCA_019747165.1 Sphingomonas sp.
TGAAACCAGCGGTTTGCTAAACCGCCGTACCGGGTTTACTGGTACCGAGGGTTCGAATCCCTCCGTCTCCGCCAAGGGCTAATCCCTAGCTACCCGGCCTTCTCAGGGTCATTTCGGCGCATTGACGTTCGGGGGCACTCTTCGTCGCTCGACGCTTGGTAAGGAGTGCTGGTGGGCCGGCGTGGACGTGGCTTGGTCTTTTGGGTTTTTGTGTCGGTTGCAGCCCGTTCGCTTCGCGCCAAAACAGCGGGCTATTGATCGGCGGGGTAGCTATGGTCGGCTATGACCCCGACATACCTGCCGCGGGGCCTGATCAATCCGCCTGTGAAATTTTGCTCCATGATATGCGCGCACCAACCGATGGTCCGACCGAGAAGGAAGAGCCTGAACGGTGCCGATAGGGGCAGGCCGAGCGCCTTGACCATCACGGCCATCGCAAAATCCGCATTGGGAAGCGCACCGGTTTGGTCGAGCACGGCGTCTGCTAGTTCCTGCAATTCGTGCGGTGCGTGCAGCCCCTGCAGCATCGGCTGCGCTCGAGGATCGCCCGCAGGGTAGAGGGTGTGGCCAAAGCCCGGCATCGTCCGATCGCGTGATAACCAGAGCCGGACCGCATCTGGCGCGCCGAGGCGGTCAGCATCCGCCACCATGGCAGCCAGCGCAGCTGCAGCCCCGCCGTGACGCGGCCCTGACAAGGTGCAGAGGCCGGCCAAGATGCAGGCGGGCTGTGATGCGCCGGTGGAAGCAGCGACCCGCGCCGCGAAGGTTGACGCGTTGAGGTCGTGATCCGCCATTAATATCATCGCCTGGCGCAACCGGTCCGCGACGCCGTCGCCACAATCCCAGCCTTTGGCGAGCCGTTCGTGAAGCGGCCGGTCACCTGGCGCTGCGCCACATACCTGCGCCAGCTGTCCGACGATCGCTGCGGCTTCACGGGCAAGACTGTCTTTACCCCGCCCCAGAATCGGCACGCTGTCCGATGCAATCACCGCCAGCGCTTCAAAGGCGTTGGACCAGCTGATCGGGCCACTGGCAAAATCGGGTGCGCTTTGCACATCCCACAGAAGCGCTGCCGTGTCTTCCAAGCTTGCCTGCTGGGTCAGCGCAACAGCATCAACCCCGCGATAATATATTCTACCGCGATGAACATTGGAGACGCTCGTTGTGATTGATGGCTCACCCCATGCCATCGAACTTGCAGCAATCGACGCTGGCTTTTTGCCGCGCGCCTTTCGGGTCGCCACACCGTCGACATCCTCCACATTGTAGAGGCTGCGGCGCGCATCGTCTGGGTCGGGCATCATCCGAATCTGGCCGCGGCTGACATAGGCGTAGAGCGATTGCGGTTTGACCATCAGCCGTTCCAGCGCGGCGTCGCGATTGATCCAGGCGTTCATATTGATTCTGTCTATCAAGATTGATTGCTCGTGCCAATGCGGCAGGAAAGGGGGGTTCGAAACGACTGGAGCCACCATGACCGATTTAATCGCTCACCTCATTCTCAAGGACATCTTGGCCGCGCTCAACCTGCCAACGGCATTGGCGAATCGGGTGACCTTTGACGGTTGCGACCGGTTACCCTCTTGTTTGCCCGTCCCCGATCTCGCCGTTGCGTCGATCGGGGCTGCCTGTGCGGCGGTCGCGACCCTCGCCGCTGCTGGGGGGCAGGTTGCCCATGTTTCGGTCGATTACCGGCTGGCTTCGCTTTGGTTCGGCTGGTCAATCCGTCCCGACGGGTGGGCGATGCCATCGCCTTGGGACGCGATCGCTGGGGATTATCAAGCGTGTGACGGTTGGATCAAGCTTCACACCAATGCGCCACATCACCGCGCTGCCGCGTTGTCTGTGCTGGCGTGCGAACCGACCCGCGAGGCCGTGGCGGTAGCCGTAGCCGCGCGCCATGCTGACGCGCTCGAAGCGGCCGTGATCGCCGCTGGGGGCTGTGCGGCAAAATTAATGTCCCCGGCCGAATGGGCGGCACATCCGCAAGGCCTGGCGGTCGCCAACGAATCGATCGTCCTCTGGAACGATGCGGCGTCCGGCGAACGACGGGACTGGCAGCCTCTGCCGGACCGGCCGCTTGCGGGCATCAGGGTGCTCGACCTGACCAGGGTCTTGGCGGGTCCGGTCGCGACGCGATTCCTGGCCGGTTTTGGTGCAGAGGTGCTCCGCATCGATCCGCCCGGCTGGGACGAACCTGGGGTCATTCCGGAAGTGTCGCTTGGTAAACGCTGCGCCCGACTTGATATGCGCCAGCCTGCTGACCGCGACACATTCACTCAATTGCTCGCTGGCGCCGATATCCTGGTGCACGGCTACCGGGCCGATGCGCTCGATCGGCTAGGCCTTGGGGCGGCGGCGCGCCAGGTGATCAGGCCAGGGCTGATCGACGTCTCGCTGAACGCCTATGGCCATGGCGGTCCATGGGCCAACCGGCGCGGCTTCGACAGCCTGGTGCAGTTCTCATCGGGCATCGCCGCCGAGGGCATGACATGGCGTGGTGCCAACGCCCCGGTGTCGTTGCCGGTTCAGGCGCTTGACCATGCGACCGGCTATCTGATCGCCGCCGCCGCCATCCGTGGCCTGATCGCAAGGCTTTCGGGGGAGGGATTGACCTGCGCGCGGCTGTCGCTGGCGCGAACCGCAACGCTGCTCAGCGATCACCAGACTTATCCAGACGATCGGTCATTCGTGCCAGCGCACGAGTCGGACTATGTCAACACGATCGAGCCGACCGATTGGGGACCAGCCCGGCGGTTGCGTCCGCCCGCCGCAATCAATGGCATCCCGATGCAGTGGGAAAGGCCCGCCGCCAGGCTCGGTTCGTCCACCGCGACCTGGGATTAAGCGACTGCCGCTGCCATCTCGGCGAGTTTTGCTACCGTATTCATGTTGCGTGCCGTTCCTCGTTTCTCACCCGGTATGCGCAGCCGGGTGTTGGCCAGGCCGTCCGGATAAAGCACGAACAAGGCGCGGTTCCCCAGGCGCAGTTGCTCGTTCTTGATCCCCGTCACGCCATCAAACGGATCGGTCGGAAGCGCCACATCCATGAACAACGCCATGACATGATTGCCGGGCGAGTCCGGGAAGGGGTTGCGGGCGAGGGTGTCGGCGATCTCGGCGGCCGTCCGCACAATCACGCCGACGCTTTTGCCAGCATAGGCATGAAGCTGATCCTCAAGCGCGGATCGCACCTGATCCTCTGACCCTTCGCTTCCAAAAACCGCATTACCACTGGCGATATAGGTTTTCACCTTCTCAAACCCGGCGGTCGCGCACATTTGCGCCAGCGCGGTCATCGCCAGTTTACCGGTGCCGCCGACATTTACTGCGCGAAGCAGGGCTACATATCCGGTCAACTGCGCGCTCCGCTATTTCACGCCCGTTATCATGGGATGCGCCGCCGCCTCTGTCAGATAACGCAACAGCATTCAGCTAAACTCCGCTATATGTGCCACGCAGCATGGCTTGTTTCAAAGCGCTGCTTACTGGCAGCAGGGGCGGAGCGGTTACTTATCGAGGAGCGGCCGGAATAGCATGGTGTCCGACCAAACCTTCCACAGGAAGGCAACAAAGACCAGTGACCAACAACCAAAGATCGTCAAGTCAATCACGCGCACACCCATGTATTGGGCGTCAATCAACCCTGGACCGTACCAGAGCGCGAACAGCGCCCAGGCCATTACCAAAAAGCGTAGCTCGGTTGCACCCATCCCATAATAGGACAGGTGATGGGTCTTGAGGACCAACACCTTCAGATAGGTGAAGCTGGTCATCAGCAGATACATCGAAAGCGCAAGCTGCGCTGAAAACAGGGTGAAATATGGCGAAAGCCCTAACCCGACGAAGATGAGGGTTTGCGAGATAAGGTCGCAGGAGTGATCAAGGAAATAGCCAAAGTCCGGCCGCTCGATCTTGCGGTAACGGGCAAGCGTGCCGTCCAGCGAGTCGCCGAGCCAGTTCAGGAAAAGCCCGAGGATTGCGATGGAAACGAACCAGGGCGAGGCGTTGCAAGCCGCGAATCCGACCAGGACGAGAAGAGCGCCAACCAGGCCGAGGAGTGTTAGCTGATCGGGAGTTACTGCCGACGGGGTCCGCGCGGCCAGCGACTGCAAGATATTGCGTTCATGGGTCCCCAGAAAGCTGTTGTTCACGCGGACATGATGGACCGGCTTACCTGGTTCCTTATCTGGCGCACCGTCCTGGATTGGATCTGATTTTGGCGTTGGCTCGCTGCCTTGCTGGGGGAGATTCGACTGAGTTGAAGGAAGCTCAGCCAGAGTCGTCTTACGTTTCGCGCGCGGAGGTCCCTGATCGGCTCCATCGCTTTGGGAAAGCTTCAACGACAAATCCTCCGCGGATAAACTCTCAGGGCCTCGGCATGGCTTTGCCCGTTTTCGCTGTTTGTGACGAGTGGCTTATACAATTCTCAGCCGCGTTGTAATAATTTTCGCTGCTGCAGCGCACAATTTGCCCGGCAACGCTAGGGAGCTAAGCCAGCGGCATTTGTGTCGGCGCGCAATCCGTGCCAACCCACCAGCGAAATCGGAGTGGTCCATATCAGAACCCGCAAGGATTTCCTGTCCCCCAATTCAGTTGTAAATTATTTCGAACGGCCGACGCTAAATACAAAAGTTCCAATAAATATCCTATTGACGAAAATAATATGAGTACCGCTATGCGACCCGTTATAGCTTATGATGTGATGCGGTTGTTTATTGGCCCAGCATTTCTGACGCCGCGGGGCATAGATAGGGTGGATTTAGCACTCGCCCATTATCTTTTCAGCGATGAATCGAGTCAGAATATCGGCGTATTGCCAACGCCTATCGGCGTATACGCATTTTCGGCGGCGCAGATCAGGGTCTTTTTGGCGTATATTCAAATATTATGGGCAGAAGATGTCGGCCCGACGGGCGATGTCCAGTTGCAAGGGCTGGTGAACAAGATCTTACGGCAGCACGATGATGCCTCGCCCGCACCGCCGTCACTGCCCACGCCATCGCTTGCGTTTCGGGACAAGGTTTGGCGGATGCTGCGCATGCTGTACATGACGGGCTTGTTTCCTCGAGGTTTTGCGGGCCGTGCGGTGCCGGCCAACGCCATCTATCTCAACATCGGGCAGCTAGGGCTGGCGATCCCATCCTTCTTCAACTGGCTCGGTAAGCGTCCCGACATTACCCGCGCCATGATGGTCCACGATGCGATACCGATTGATTATCCGCATCTGGTTGGGAACAAGGCGCCATTGTATCACCGGCAGATGATCCGCACGGCGGCAGAGCATGCCGATTGCCTGATCTTCAATTCCGCCTACACGCGCGCTACCGTAAGCGCCGTGATGCAGGACTTTGGCCGTGGCTTTCCCCCGAGCCTGGTGCGATCGCTGCCCTTGTCATCGGCCTTTATCGACGTCCAAGCTGATGTCCCCGCGCTCCGCGACAAACGCTATTTTCTGGCCGTCTCAACTATCGAGCCGCGCAAGAATTACGCGTTGATCCTGCGCATCTGGCAGCGCTTTGTCGCAACCATGGGGCCTACGGCGCCGCATCTCATCATCGTTGGCGCGTTGGGGAACGGCGCTGAAACGATCCTAGAGCCGTTAAAGTCCGATCCCGCGCTGGCCGAACGGGTTCACCATGTTGCCGGCCTGTCGAGTCCTGCGTTGGCATCGCTCGTGCTGGGGGCTGCGGGCATGTTGTGCCCCTCTCTTGCAGAAGGCTTTGGCCTGCCCTTGCTAGAGGCGAACGCACTGGGTGTGCCGACCATTGCCTCCGATATTCCGGCCCATCGCGAAGTGGCAACCGCAACAACGGTCCTATTGCCCACAGACGATGAGGCGGGCTGGGCGCGCGCGATCACGGCGTTGCCTGACGTGACAAAGGGCCGTCCACGAGAAATCCCCGCTGCGCTGACCGAATCTGCCTATTGCGCCGACATTGTGGACTTCGTCAGCAACATTCGGGTGCGGGCGACTTAGGGTGAAAACCTGCGCAAGGGTTTAGAGCAGCTTAATCGGCTCAGTAGCCCGGGCGCCGGCCAAATAGATCACATCCTTTTTCTGAGGGATGAATTTCTGCGCTCGGAAATAGGTGCAGGGTTTCAAGATGTTGATGTGGTAGACCGCCGGGTGACCTGTGCCGTCTGGGTTTTTCTCATCCCGGGACTCGAACACCGCTGCACGGTCAGCGAGATTGTCGTTCGCCCCTCCAATAGGCGCTAGCGCCTCCATCCGCGAAACCTAACGGGTGGGAAGATCGCGAAGCTACCGATCATTACTCAATTTACGGTGGCGATAGTCATCACTAGCTGGCGCTTTGCCGACAGCGTCCAGTTCAAGCTCATCGCAATGGACGAGCGGCACCTTAAGCTATTCCCAACTTGGCATATAATTCTTGCATGCGCTCCCCAAAGCGCGCGTCGCTGAAATTTTGGGCTTGTTCCAGCCCGGCTTTGCTTAGCTTTTCGCACAGGCCCGGCTCATCTTCGAGTCGCCGGATTGCTGCGGCGATGGCGCTGCTCTGATAGGGGTCAACCAGCAACGCAGCGTCGCCGGCAACCTCCGGCAGCGAGGAGGTGGTCGACGTAATCGTCGGCGTACCCAATTGCATGCTCTCGAGGACCGGTAGACCAAAGCCCTCGTACAGCGACGGAAATAAAACAGCCTTTGCTGTGCGGATCAGCCGAAAGAGACTGACGCGCGGCAAATATTGCAGCTGAACGATGCGCTCGCCGAGATTGCGACCATAAACACTACCATCAGCACCGAGCATTCGCGTTTCGCCGGACATTCCCCAGTCGCGCGAACTAACAATGACCAGCGGTAATGTACTTTGTGACGAAAGATAGCCATCGACAATTCTGCCAATATTTTTCTTTGGGTCTACTGCTCCGAAGAAAAGATAATATCCTTTCTCCTTCAAGCCAAATGTATTGAGGATGAAGCCGGCGTCCGCTTCCAAAGATCCATTGGCAATTTCAAGGGGCACCGGACTCGATTGATAAGTATTGGTGACCTTATTTGGATTGGTGTCAGGAAAGATTTCCAAAATGTCACGACGGCTTGCTTCCGAAACCGAAATAATGTGGTCACTCATCGCCAAGCATCTCGCGATCAACCTATGATAAGACAGTTTATTATCAAGTGTCGCCTGCGGCAGCTTAAGCGGCACCAGATCATGGATTGTGTAGATATTTCGCGTGTTCTCCAGGCGGATGGGAAGCGGATAGGTCCAGTGCATCACCTCAGGCGGGTTTGGCATGGACACGGTCGTCGTCCGACCAAAATAGACAAAGCGCGCCCATGCAGCTTCGAATAGCAAAGGGGATGTCCACAGGGCCGAAAAATCGGGCAGCCGGAAGCCAAAGCTTCGCTTATCAACCGCATCGGTAAGCGGAACCTGAATCAACCGGCTGGTCGCGCGCGCCTGAACAGTCTTCAGCCCAACCTTGCGGGCAATCTCTCCGGGCTTCAGCCGATGGCCGTGGCCGAAATGATCAAAGAACAGGATTTCACGCATTTGAGGACGCTTGCCCGCGTCCATACCGAATATCCCTTCAACCTGATGGCCGGCTTGCCGCAGGATCGTCGCCAAGGAAGCGCCATAATTGGCGACCCCGGTACCATCAACTATTGAAAGATTGAACCCGTCAATCCCAACGCGCATGATGTTTATCTCAAAAGAAAGAGCGCAGGGAGAATCGGATTTATAATCTGCGTTATAAACGTCGCCAGCTTCTGCGGCAAGTTGGACGGTGAGTTAGAGAACAGAATTACGTCCTTGTCCTTAATCACGTACATCTGTGCTAGGAAATAGCTTTCCGGCTTCAGCATATTAAGATGATACACCACGGCACGCGGGTTTTCGTCATCTGGTCCCTTCTCCAGCCGAAAAACGTAAACCCCGCGCGGGTTGGCCCGGCTATCAGACGGTCCGGCCGCGCGAGCCGTTGCTTCGGCGAGACTGACGGCCTTTGCCTCCAATGAAATCTGGCTGACTTTGTCGGTCGCTCCAAAAACCGTGTAACTCGGTCGCCGCAATACGACTTCCACACGGTCATCGGGCATCAACTCCAGATTGGAAAGTTCTTCGCTTGATATCTCGTTCAGCGGCGCCTGCGCGACCTGCGTACCGCGAACAATCTTGATTTCCACATTGTTGACATTGTCAGCGGGACCACCAGCTATCGCTAGCATGTCCAAGAGCTTCTCGTGCGCTGCAGTCAAGCGATAGCGCCCCGGTTTTACAATCGCGCCGGACATGTAAACTACATTATGTGCAGTATCGGTGATATTGACGACGACCTGCGGGCTTTCCGACACGATTTTCAGCCTTCGGCGCAGCTCCTCTGCCAATTTCTCTGGATAAATGCCCGCAGCCCGCACTGTCCCCAGATAGGGCAGATCAACATTGCCGCCTTCACGGACGACAGCGACAATCTGCTGTGCGCCAGCGGTCGGCGCGCGAATGGCATCAGTGAGATTGGCTTGGCCCGAAAACAAACCGACTCCAACCTCAAAAACGAGGATTGACAAGGTGTCGCCCTCGCGGATCATGTCGGCCCGCCCATGCGTCGCATTCGACGACAAGACGCGCATTTGGGTCACGCCCATGCTCTGTGAAGGCGGCAGCGCTTTGATCAACTGGGGCGTAATGTCGACCACCGTGTAAGGCATCTCGGCATTACTGCGTGCGCCGCGGAGCACTGCCGACGACGTTGGTCCGCTTGACGGAAGCGTCGCGCAGCCAGCCAATGCCGAGCCCAAAAATATCAAAGCAATCTTCTGAAATCGTCTCATTTTGCCCGTGTCTCGAACAGGCGAAGGTTGGCGCCGGCCACCGAAACGAATGGCCGGGACGGCAGCGAGGCGGTTCATCATGCCGAGGCAGATGCCAACTTTCGATACGAGGCGCAACTCTTTTCCACCGGCATCAAACTGCGAAAAATCGACGAAATTGTGCGAGCTAAATCCGCTAGGCGGCCTCAATTCACGTCGATTTTCTCCGAGACAGGCGACGGGAGGCGCATTTGTAAAGCATGATGCACCTCATTGGCTTCGGTTGCAGTATCATACATTGTCAATGCGCCCCCATAGAGCACGGCCCCACGGGTACAATAACGCTCCAGCGTTCCCGGATCGTGAGAGGTCATGATCAACGCTGCACGATCCCGCCGCGATAGAAGTTCTTCCTCGCACCGTCGGCGAAAACGCGCATCGCCTACGGACGTCACTTCGTCAACAATGTAGCAATCGAATTCGATCGCGAGCGATACCCCAAAGGCCAGACGAGATATCATACCCGACGAATAGTTGACGACCGGCTGATCCATAAAGACGCCAAGCTGCGCAAAATCCTCGACATATGCAAGGACATCCTTTTCATCCTTTCCATAGATTCGGGCGATGAACCGCACATTGTCAGCGCCCGACGTCAAGGTTTGGAAACAGTTGGCGAGGCCGATCGGCCATGAGGTTCGCATATTGCGAGTCACTGTGCCCGCGGTTGGATGTTCGATACCTGCGATTAGCCGCAGCAATGTGGATTTGCCCGCTCCGTTCGCACCGCAAATGCCGAGGCTGTCGCGCGGCTTTATCGCGAAGTTGAGCCGGTCGAACACCCGGTTGACAAGCCCTAGCGTCCGATATGTTTTCGATACGTCCGTAAACGTGATCATCGAGGCAGCCGATCAGTTTTGCGCATTAGCGATAGCGCCCCTGGGGAGACGGGCGCTTCCTTGACGGTTATATGTCGTCAGCCTCGTACATGCTGCAAGCCCCTTGAGACCACCCCCTTAGAATAAATTGTCAACCGCGTTGCGTTTGCCATAGATTGCAAGCTGATCGTGACGTAACGCGCTCGTGATCCAAATCCACATGCTTGGCTGCCCTGGCCAAGGCGATAGCGATGGCCAGGGTGAGTCAGGTTACAAGGATGATATCTCGAATGAAGTCGATCTTTACAAAACCCTCCGTGCCGGTTGCTTTGACGTCTGCGTCGGTCGCAATTGGCCCGCCGACCTTGGCCAAGCCCGTCTCCCAAGCGTGTACGGCGAACCAGTTCCTTGAAGATGCCTATGCTTACTGGTGCGAGCAGCTTTTTGAGGGCCAGCGTATGCACCGCAAACAATGGGAATTTTGCTATATCGCGCAGGCACTTTCGCTGGCCGGCGCGCTTAGCCCGGGGCGCTGCGGCGTGGGTTTCGGGGTCGGAGCAGAGCCGCTGGGCGCCCTGTTTGCGGCGCGAGGCGCAAAGATTGTTGGCACCGACCTAGAACCGGAACAGGCAAAAAGCGATGGCTGGATCGATACCGATCAGCATGCGTCGGGCAAGCATGCGATGAACGACCGGGGCATTTGCCCTGCCGACCGGTTCGAGCGCAACGTCAGCTTTCGCTTTGCCGATATGAATGACATCCCGGCCGAGATCGGACATTTCGATTTCTGCTGGTCGGCCTGCGCATTCGAGCATTTGGGGTCAATCAGCAATGGTCATGACTTCATTCTGAATACAGCGCGCCTGCTCAAGCCTGGCGGGACCAGCGTGCACACGACGGAGCTGAACTGCTCGTCGAATGACGAGACGCTGTCCTCCGGCTCGACCGTTCTCTTCCGAAGGCGCGATTTTGAAGCGATGGCCGCCGATCTCACGAAGATGGGATTTGAAGTCGCTTTCAATTGGGACTTGGGCGACCAGCCGCTCGATTATCATGTAGATATGCCGCCATATTCGGAAGATAAACACCTGAAATTACAGCTTGATCGATGGGTGTCTACTTCGTTCGGCCTGATCATTCGTAAACCTTTGTGATAAAATATGGCCAAGTGTTTTATTTATAAGGCAAATAATCTAAATGCGATCAGTTGATCCTTTCTCCTTTTTTGTCGGCCATGAAAGCATTATTGCGGGTTTGGGTGGGTCGACGCCTTCCCCCGATCATCGTTACTGCTTTCATACCAACTATCTTGATGTGAAACCTGGTCGGGCGGTGTTTCACGTAACGATCCATCGACCGCGGGCTAGCTTTGGCGAGCTGAATATTCGGGTTATGGCCCTGCCAACTGAGCGGGATGCGTCGGTTGCAGCGAGTCTGGCCATCGACCTTGAAGGCGTGGAGGCGCACGATCTCCATCGCGGGCTGCGTTTCTTGGCGGTAGACGGAGTTAAATACGCCCTTTTTGGGTTTGTGAGCGATTCTGCTGATCTGAAGGCCGAAGCTCTTGATGTTGCGCTCGAGGAGCTAGGCAAGGCGCACTCGCATGCCAAGCCAGCCCTAGGTACCGGCGCTGCGCAACCTAGGTTGGCGCGCAGTGACCTTAAGAGCATCTCGACGACAAGGCGCTTGTTCGCCGAGCTGGCACCGGCTCCCGATCTGCCATTTGCGCAGCCGATGCAGAAGTCTGGCGATGCCATGAATCTGCTCGCAACTCGGTGGCCGCACGTAGGTATGGACGGACCGAACACGCTCGACCATTGGAGTAGCTGCATGGCGCTCCAGATGCTCGAATTGGTCGGTTTGATCGGGCCTTCCAGCCACGGTCTGCTGGTGGACATAGCGAATGCCGGCTTGATCGAGACATTGAAACTGGGTGGGTGCAGCGTTGACATGATCGAGCTGGATGCAGAGGACGCAGACTTGCTTGCGCTCAATTATCTGGAGCCCGACTATGATTTCGCTATGGTTATGGCGGCCCAGAAATGGCAGGCCGTTGGCGGGTTGGAAATGTTGTGCGAAAGAGTGATGGAGTGCCTTGCCAAGGTCGGTTTCATTCTGATGATTGTCGAGATCGCAGGCGGAGGAAGCGCCGCGGCGTTTCGCAATCGCATGCAGCAATTGTGTTTGCATTGTATGAGCCTGGGGCATGATGTGATGCAATTAGCTTTTCCCTCCGGGGATGGGTGGTATCCTCAGACCGGTGCCGCTAGTCGCTTTATTTGGATAGCGCGGAAGTGACCAAAGCTTACGGTACCGCCCGATCCTTCATTGCTGGCTGGCGGATCCAGCAATCTGTCATCAGTGCGCTGGCACTGCGAGAGATGCAGACGCGCTACGGGCGTGACAATATTGGCTTTCTTTGGATGGTAGCAGAACCGCTAATGCTGGCCAGCGTCATTACCAGTTTGCACCAACTGGCACCAGCCGGCGAGAACGGAGGTAGCATGGCCCCCTTCCCCTTCGCCCTAATTGGCTATTGCGTCTTTATCATTTTCCGCAACAGCTTCAACCGATCAGAGGGCGCGCTTTATGCGGCTGGAGGGCTCTCCTATCACGTGCAGATAACCCCTTTCGACATCATGGCATCAAAATCGTTGGTCGAAATGAGCGGCGCAGTGCTTGCTTTTTTGTTGTTGAGCGGCGTCGGCATCATGCTGGGGCTGATGGAATTGCCAGTGCGCCCCTTGTATCTTTTGGCGGCATTCATCGCGATGGCGCTAATGACTCATGGGATGTGTATGGTCGCCGCGGCGGTCACGTATACAAACCATGTGCTCGGACGCTTCGTCCACGCGTTCTCCTATTTCATGTTTCCGTTGAGCGGGGCCTTCTTCACGGTGAGCTTTCTGCCGCCATGGGCTCGTCCAGTGATTGTGTGGAACCCGATGGTGACGATTTTTGAAACTGCGCGTTACGGAATGTTTATCAATGCCACGCCGGCATACATCTATCCCGAATATATCATCGGTTTCATAATGCTCATGTGGTGTTGGGGCTTAGTGGTCATTCGGGACGTCAGAAAACACATTCACGTAAGTTAAAAAACCTGCTGCATCCGGACGCAAGGACAATATAATCGTGCTAGGTATTATAACCCCCAGTATTTCTAATGACCAGAAAGCTGAAAACGTCTGGCGTTTACGTGCAGAAAAGTTGCTGTTTAGCTATCGATATTTTATCCTTTTTGTTGTCTTGCCGATTGCTGTTCTCGCAACTTATTATTACGTTATTGCGTCGGACCAATACGAGACTTCGGCCGATTTTGTCGTGCGCAAGGCCGATGTTTCAGGCGCGCAGACGGGGGGAGGCCAGATTTTAGGCTTCAATCTCGGCGGATCTATTGTTTCGTCAGAGGCCTATATGGTCAACGACTATCTGCTTTCTATCGACGCAGCGGAACGGTTGTCTCGGCAGAACGGGCTGATCGAGCGGTTCACTCGCCCATCGATTGACGTGTTTAGCCGGCTATGGGGAGACAAACCGTCGCCGGAACGGCTTTTGAAATATTATCGCAAGCACGTTTCGTTTCATGTTGATTCCGAAACCGGCATTACGCAAATGAACGTCCATGCCTTCACCCCCGGCGATGCTTATGAGATCGGCAATGCACTGCTCCGAATGGGTGAAGAGCAGATCAATCAACTGAATATCCGGACATATCGTGATCAGGTGGCGCATGCGCGCAGCGAGGCCGAACTGGCGGAAGCAGCTCTAAAATCTGCCGAGCGCGCGCTAACCGACTATCGACGCTCCAATAACGACATCGATCCGGCGGGAAGTGCCAGGGCACAGGTGTCGCTGGTCAGTAACCTCACCGCGGGATTGACCACAGCACGGGCAAGACTGAGGGCCATGGAGGGCTTAATCAGTCCATCGAGTCCACAATATCGGGCGATGGTTTCGCAGATGCGTGCGCTTGAGGCGCAGGTCGCCAGTCAATCAGGACGGATTGCCGGTAACGACAGGTCAATTGCTTCGTCCCTAGGTGGATATGAGAACTTACAGGTGCAGCAAGAAGCCGCAGTTCGGCGGTACGCTGCAGCCGCCGCTGCTTATGAAACGGCGCGAAGTGAGGCCGTCCGGAAGAAAACCTATCTCATTAGGATCGTCGATGCCAATCGCGCAGTAAAGCCGCTATACCCGGAACGCGCCAAAATCGTTGGGACAGCCCTGCTCACGCTGGTTTTCGCCTACGCGATCGGCTGGCTCCTGGTGCAAGGGGTTAGAGAGCATGAGATATGATGTGAACGAATCCACCGGCGTGAACCGCCCCCGCCACGGGCAGATGGACACCCGAGTTAACTTATCAGCGGCCTGAAAATGTGAAGCACGTCGCCGGAAGCCGATGCATGGGGCGCTCACGCGGCGGGCTGACGACCAAAATCCATGGGCTGGTCGATGCGCGCGGGCTGCCGATCACGCTCAAGCTGGCGCCCGGTCAGGCGCACGACGGTCGCAGCGCCGCCGACCTGCTTGCGACACTCGGCAACGGAGATGTGCTCCTTGCCGACCAAGCCTATGACAGCGGCGTGCTCCGCGCCGACATGGCTGCACGCAGTGTCTGGGCGAACGTCAGGGCACTCCCGAACCGCAAGCAGCGCTTCGCATTCAGCCCGTTACGCTACCGCTACCGCAACTTGGTCGAACGCTTCTTCAGCACGCCCAAACACTTCCGCGCCATCGCCACCCGCTTCGAAAAGCATGCTGACAACTACCTCGCGCTCGTCAAACTCGTCGCGTCAAAAATCCGGATGCGCTTCATCAGGCGGTAACCTAGAGCGGATTCGCTAACCATCGTTCGGTCGATGGCAATTCTGGGTCGCATAGACCCTTACCCCCCCAGCGATGCTGCCCTCTGTCTGAGGCTGCGTGAGAAGCTTTTCGCCAGCTCTTTAGGGCGCCTCGCATTAGGGTGCCCTTGCTCTTGGGAGCAACGGCGCCGGACATTCAGAACGATCGGCCGAAGGCGCTTTTAAGCCCCACACGCTATGGAGATTCGGCCGAGTGCCGAGACTTGGTTACCTTGGGTGGACGCAGCTTGAAACCTGTTTTGTTTTCGTCCCAATGGGTGGATGCGAACCCCTAGTCACGCCGGGCCACCGATGCCGACCTAGCCAACGAACGCCGCACCAAAATCAGGTTGCATCCAAAAGCCTTTAACCATAATGTTGCCGTTGGTCATGCGCAATCAATAGGCCTTCCGGACAATGTCGCTTGAGCAGAACAAACAACCGAGCTTGAAGCCACCCTTCTCCCTTAAAGACAAAAAAGTAGAACGGACGAAATCCGCGAAGGTATTCGGAGAAATTTTTCGTACAAACTATTGGGGTAGTTCGGAATCAGTGTCTGGGGAGGGTTCCACCTTGGATAATACCTCGGCTATTCGTGCGGCCTTGCCACCTTTGATTGAAGCCCTTCATATCCGATCGATCCTGGATATACCATGTGGTGATTTTCACTGGATGAATGCAGTAGGTCTAGATCTAGACTATCATGGAGGTGATATTGTCGCAGAACTGGTCGCTCAAAATCAGCAACGATATGGCAGTGAAAAGCGTAGGTTTTCCCATTTAGACGTGCGCAGTTCATTTTTACCAAAAGTAGATTTGATTTTGGTGCGCGATTGCCTGGTTCACATGCCGACGAGCGATGTCAGGAAGGCAATATCAAATATTCGTCTATCCGGCGCAAAATGGCTATTGGCGACAACGTTTACGCAACGTTCTGAGAACGATCGCTTGCCCGATTGGCTATGGCGACCGCTGAATATGGAGCTGTCAGACTTTGATCTGGGCAAGGCGGACCGGATTATTAGCGAAGAATTTTTCGGCGATGACGGCAAATGGAGCGACAAAAGCTTGGGTCTTTGGCGTATCACTTGACCTAAATCAGTGCTCAGATTTAACCAGATGGAGAATCATGCAAACCGGTTAGGTCTGTACTACCTGTCGCGGGCCGATCCTGCGATGTAACTCTAGGAGACTGACCCGATCGCCGCCGCCGATGGGCTAGAACATTTTGTTTTTAGTCGAACGCATATCCTGAGTTGGTGATGTAGTTTCGGCACTCGTGCGGCGGGAAAACATCGAGTAGCTGTCCGATGGGATTCCAGAGAGCGTCGCGGGTTCTGGCGGCGGCCTTTCTGAGCAGCGCCTTGAGTCTGGCGAAGGCCTGCTCGATCGGGTTGAGGTTTGGGGAGCAGGGCCGCGGGTACAGGAGCTGGCACCGACCGCCCTGAACGCTTCGCGCACGCCCCCGACTTTGTGGCTGGAGAGGTTATCCATCACCACGACATCGCCGTGCTTGAGCGAGGGGGCGAGGAACTGTGTGAGATAGGCCTTGAACACCTCGCCGGTCATCGGGCCATCGAGCACGAATGGGGCAATGATCCTGGTGCTGCGCAGACCCGCGACAAAGGTCGTGGTCGGCCGATGCCCATGCGGCGCGGCGTCGATAAGACGCTGGTCCTTTGGACCCCAGTCGTAATGCCGGATCATGTGGGTCGCAGCCCCTGTCTCATCGAGAAAGACAAAGGCCCTCGGGTCCATATGGCGCTGCCATATCCGCCACTGAAGACGATGCTCGGCAACGTCGGCGCGATCCTGCTTGGCGGCCCTTATCGTCTTTTTTTGTGTGACAGGCTGAGATAGCGCAGCCGGGGCCGGATCGTGCCCAGGCAACCAGGATCAATTCCGCGCGTCAGCAGCTCTTCCCGGATCTTGGCAAGCCTGATGCTCTTGCGCTTTGCCCTCACCTCGCGCAGTGGATCGTTATGGTCGGCAAGCAAGGGCTTGCGATAGCCGCCGATCTTCGCAGGCGCCGCCGACCTTGTCGCCCGAACCCGTTGCATCAGCTTGATCGCCGCCGAGGCGCTTACATCAAAGCGCGCCGCCGCCGCCCTTGCCGAACTGCCTTCGTCAACCGCTCGGACCAGCCGTAATCGAAAATCTGACGATAAGGGAGCCGTCATCGTCGCCTCCGTCGTAACCGGAAGCTTCGAATCAGAAACCGCGAATCCGTGCAATCTCAAAATGCTGTAGCGTTAGCGGACGCGTCGACCTTTGAGCAAATCCACACGCTGGTCGTTGTGGTCAACTCAAGGGCGCTAAAGCCGCATTCGAGCAAGTCATCGGGAACTGCGTTCATCGCCCGATTGCGGTGAAACTTGTCCACCCGGAATCCCGCCTCAACAAGGAATTGGCGAACCTGGAACGTGGTGAACTTGTTGAGGCTAGAGCCTTCGCGCAGCGTAAAAAAGCTTTTGTTGTCAAAGTCGTAAGGGAAGTCGTCGACCGACTTGAGGTGACCCCAAGGCTGGCCTCTTTTGAAGTAAGGACACGTTACGCAGGCGGTAGGATCACGCCGAGCTTCTAAACGCTCGTTCCATGTCCAAGGCATCGCGCTGAGCAATTTAACCCTGTGGTCAGCAGAAGCGTCGCACTTTTCTGAGCGATCCCAACAGTCCACTCCTTGAAATACTACCTGCCCCGCGTCTCCGTAAAACCAAAAACCGTGGTCATGCGAACCACACGGAGAATAGTAATTATCGTGAACGTTCATATAAATGCCATCCGTATTCAGAATTTTCTGAATTGCGTCGAAACATGCCGGAAGATCGCTGATGTGCTCCGTCACCGTATTTGAAAAAATCAAATCGAATTTAGTATCGAGCTTGATTGGATCATCAACGAAATTAACAATCGAAATCTGTTGAAACTCGATAGAATTACAAGAAAGTATCTCCGGAGCAATTGCGCTTTTCGTAACCCAACTATCAATCGCAACTATTTCGCTGGCGCCCAAACAAAAGAAAGCTGCCGCAAAGCCGCCAAGACCTGCCTCCCAGTCCAGGACGCGCTTTCCGATGTACATCTTAGGAGAAAGACAGCCAACCGCCTCATGATATTTCAGGGTAGCGATCTTCCCTTCCACGTCGGCTCTTGTAGCCGGATTCAGAGTATTAAGAAACGCGGTCGCTCTATTTTGGATTGCCTCGGCTGAAATGAGGTCAAATTGAGGTAGTATAGTCATTGGCATCTTTCAGATGTGGATTCGTTGGGCGCAAAGAACATTATTGCAATAAAGATTCGTCGAGAGTCGCGGCCGCGGACTACGTTTGGCAAGCGGCGGAACAAGGTTAGCTTTCCATATTTGCCTGCCTCCCGATCGACAACGTGGTTCATCTTGACACTTCGGCAGCGTTAAATCTTCGATGCTGATCTCGACGTTTTTCAAGGCGACTTCGATATACCAGAGCAAGGTGTTCAACATGGTCAATTTGTACCGAGCGTGCGTTGTCCGGTGCATTAACCATCCCCAGCTGAAGCGCAGCCGCGCCAAATCGACCGTCTGGAACACTTGCCAATCTTGACAGCATTATCGTCGAGATCCACGGTGTAAAGCAGTGAAACGTTCACTGATTTAGCCTTGCGCGTTCGATGGACCTTCACTTTAGGGACCCCTATGTCCGCGGCGACGATTTTTCGCGATAGAGCTGTCGGACCAATGTAGCAGTCAGCGGCCGGTGCTGATAGCTAGGTGAATGGCGGTTCAACTTCATGAAATTGGCCCTATGGTCACTCACCGCCGAACGACTGGATCAACGCACGACGGTCTAACCCAGATTGCCGGCACAATCGGGCGGAGATCAAGCGACTATGCCACTGACACCGGGGTGCTACCACTCGCAAATTGTGTTGACTTGCCGCAAGGGGGTATCGAGAAATACCTCACGTTCAGGATCCGAGGCGGGGTGACCTTCTCGCTCGAACCAATCGTTCAAAAGGGAGCGTAGAAATGTCGGTGTCACGCAAGGCCGTGATTGCTTCAATGCAGAAGCTTGCCCGGAATGCAACGACGGACGTTAATGCCTCGCCGGGCGTTGCGCCTGACCTCAGAGTCGATTTTGCCAACCGTGGGCAACTGATCGAATCTTCGCAGCGAGCGGCACTGTCCGACGATAGGTTCATGACGCACGTTAGGTCCGCCGACAAGATGCGCGACGAAGGCAACTGGGTTGCGGCGGAGGCAGGTTATGCCGCTGCCCTGTCGCTTTATCCTTACGAGCGATCCTATTGGGTTCAGCTTGCGCACATGGCCAAAGAGCAGGAAAATTTCATGCGGGCGGAAATCGCGTATCGCACAGCATGCGCTCTCGGGGCCCGGCCGCAAGATGTGGTGGAGCACCTGCAATTCGTGATGGTCCGTCAAAACGCTGACGAGGGCCGGTTTCCAATCCGCTTCTATCGACCCGGGCCGGCCGCGCAGCAGCCTCCCGCGCAGCCGGACGTAGCTCTGCTCGCCAAGCTGGCTTGGCTTGTCGGCGGCATGGACGACCAAGACATGGTCAAATTGCTTCGCACCAATGCGACCTGTGACGCGCTACTTGCGATGATGATCGGTGATCCACGTTTCGAGCGGGCGAACCGCGATTGGATCGAACTTGTCCGGGAAGGCGAACTGTGACCAGATTTCTGAAAGACGAAATGGCCCCGTCGGTCTCGATCGTCATCAATACGCTCAATCGGGCGACATTGCTGGGCGATGCCATAAGTGGCGTGTTCCAGCTGGATTACCCGTCGTTCGAACTGATTGTCGTAAATGGTCCGTCTACGGATAACTCCGAAGCAATCCTTGAAGGCTGGCATGGTAAGATCAAGCATTTACGCTGCAGCGAGGCAAACCTGTCGATTTCACGCAATGTCGGGATCGCAGCCGCTGCGGGAGATATTGTGGCATTCCTTGATGACGATGCCGTGCCCCACCCGCGTTGGCTGCGTTATCTGACGCGCCATTATGCTGACCCGTCGATCGGGGGAGTAGGCGGCTACACGGTCGATAACACAGGAGTGCGCTGGCAGGTCCGCAAGACGATATGCGACCGATTCGGTAACGCGATTCTGGTCGATGATTTCTTTAACGAACGCAGCCTTAATTTTGCGGGAACACCGTATTATCCCAGCTTGTTGGGGACAAATTCAAGCTTTCGCCTTGCCGCCTTGCAGCAAATAGGCGGATTCGACCACATCTTTGCTTACATGCTCGATGAAACCGACGTCTGCCTGCGGCTGGTCGATGCTGGTTGGCATGTGGTCTACGAGCCGGCAGCGATGATCTTCCACCAGTTCGCCGAGAGCCACACCCGCTCGGCCAATCGCAAGCCGCGGACTCTTTACCCTTCAGTTGTCAGCAAGACCTATTTCACCAATCGTCACGGCCAAGCTGAAGGGTTGAGCAGCATTGCGAAGGCGCTCGAGGATTTTCGAGACGAACAGTTCAAGGCCATTGCGTGGATGGCGGACCATGGTGACATTTCACACCAGCATCGGCTCAGCCTCGACGAAGACGTCAAACAGGGAACCCAGGCGGGCATGAGAGCGAGTTACCGAGCCCTTGTAGAGGGCAAGGATCGGGGTGATCTCGCTGTGGCCAGTAAGCCCGCAGAGTTCCTGCCGGTCCAAAAGCAGGCCCGGCTTCGCGTGGCACTCGTGTCGCAGGGCCTCCCGCCCGAAAATGACGCTGGAATTGCCCGCTGGACCAGCCTGCTCGCTGCTGGGCTGCGTGACATGGGGCTTGATGTGCATATCATCACGCGGGCCAAAGCTGAGCCAGCGCGAAGTTACCAAAATGGAATTTGGTATCATGAGGTTGCGCGGGACGCTGCCGGTGCGGATGTAATTTCTGCCAAGTACCAGGTTCCGATGGGTGGCGTTGCCGAATGGATGAGCGCAATCTCTCGCGAAATCGACTTCCTCAAGACATTCGGCCTTGATCTCGTCTCATTTCCGATCTGGGATCTCGAAGCATTGCCGGTGCTCGATGATCCGGACGTCGCAAGCGTGATCAGCCTCCACACCACTTACGCCCTTGCCCGCCCATACAAGCCTGAATGGTCCACTAGGATTGTCTATGGACGCAGCTTCGTCGACAAGATGATTGCAGCTGAGGCCAAGGCGCTGGGGTTTGCCCCTGCAATTCTGGCCAACAGCAACGCCGTGGTCGTTGAAATCGATGAGGCATACGGAACGCAGATTTCTGACCGTTGCCGCCTCGTTCCGCATGGAACGCATGATATTCTCGCTGAGGCCGACCTTACGGTCGCCGACAAGATTGCTCGGAAGCGCTCGAACAAAAAGCTTCGCGTGCTCTTCGCCGGACGCTTCGAGCCGCGCAAAGGCTATGACCTCGCGCTGCGCATGGCGGCCGCCGTCGCAAGCAAGCAGGCGATTCATTTCGATTTTGCTGGATGCGATCTAACAGAGTCGACGATTCAGTGCGCAAAGGCCCAAAGCGGCGTCGATCCGAGAAGCCTGCGCAATGCCGTATTTCACGGCGACGTGGATCGGGCCCGGCTCGATCAGCTATTCGTGCAAAGCGATGTCGTCATCATGCCCAGCCGCTTCGAATCCTTCGGCCTAGTCGCAATCGAAGCCATGGCCGCCGGGTCGCCGGTACTGGCCCTGTCGATCGGCGGGCTCGCCGAGGTGGTTGAAGATGGCGTTGCGGGGCATCTTTTCCAAAGTGAAAACGAATTCGTCGAAGTTGGTGCGGACATATTGATTCGACTGGCGGACAACCCGCTCGAACTTGAACGGCTGGCCACGGGTGCGTACAGCCAGTTTCAGGAACGGTTCACCGTCCCTGTAATGGCGCGATTGGTGGCTGAGTTTTTCGGCGAGGTCGTTACGGCACGGAAGGAACGGAGATGATCGATCGGCGCTGGCTTCAATCGGTCATCTGCCTAGCTGGCGGTGATCTTAGCGGCAAGGATCTGGACCAGCTTTGCCAGGAGCTTGGCGTGCAGGAGGAAGTCCTCCCGTACCTTTTGCTGACGGCCGGATCCTTTTCTGGCTGGCCCATCACCCAGGCCGCCTTTCGCGGGGCTGCGAAGGCGGTCACGCGCCCATCCCAGATGCGCGGAGCATCCGCCTTAGGAGCGCTTTCGTCGGCACAGCGGCGGGGCCTTCGACAATCGATAGGCGCTGTCTTGACGCTTACGCCGGAAGCAACTGGCGATCCGGCGATTGCACCGACCGATATCAACTTGCGGGACGCTGGTGACGATCCGGAGGGTGCATCGACCCACATCCGCTTGCAGGCCACTGACGGCGATGCGGAGGCCACACCGATCGACATCCGTTTGCGGGCCACTGACGATATTGCGCGCTTTCGTTCGGCTGCAAGCGGGCCGAACGCCGAGCCGCAGTTATTCATTTCAAACGAGTAGCATGAGTATGGCACTTTTTTCACGGATGAAAAACAGCCGGGCCGTTTCGGGATCGGCCGATGTCGCAAACCGTGATGAAGTTTACTCGCAGCTTATGCAGAAATTGCAGCAAATCGAGCAGAAGATCGACCACGTCTGCGCGCGGGTCGATGAAATGCGCCTGCTCGTCGGGCCCTTTGCGGTCACGCTGGCGGACGGATCTCTGCTCACCCAGACGGTCCATGGGGTTAAGTTCTTTCTCGATCCGGATGATCTAATCATCACACCGCAAATGATCATCTATCGGCAATGGGAAGATGAGTTGTCGGCCTTGTTCCATCGTCTGTGCAACCCGGAAACGGTATTGGTCGATGTCGGCGCGAATATTGGATATTTCACTGTCCTGGGTGCGAACCTGATCGGTAATCGCAGCACTGGGCAGGTCTTCTCGTTTGAGCCCAATCCAAAGCTCGCAGCGCTCGCCCGGCGCAACCTGGAAATCAACTGGTCAATGGCTCCCGTTACGTTCCACGAGACAGCGGTTGCGGATTTTTGCGGAAGCGTGACCTTGCACATTCCTCCCGGCCACGGCGCCAATGCGAGCCTTTCTCCTTCGGATGGGTTTGATTGTGAGGAGCGGGTGGTGTCGTCGGTCCGACTAGACGATGTCCTCCCTGAAGGGCTCGTGGTCGATCTGCTCAAGGTCGATGTCGAGGGTCATGAGGCTGGCGTTCTGCGCGGCGCCCGTGAAGTGATTGCCCGCAGTCCCAATCTCCATCTCGTTATGGAATGGTCGCAGGGGCAAATGCGGCATGCTGGCATCGATCATGCCGAAATCATCGCTATGCTAGATGGCTTCACGCCGCACCGTATCGAAATCGGCAGCGATCCGTTGGCGCATCCGGAATCATTCGAGTGGCTAATGGCTCAGGAGTACACCGACGCCCTGTTCGTCCGCCTCTGAAAATCAGGCCCGCCAATCGGAACCAAATCGGCAATGAGGAGGGCAATCGACGATCGTTTGGATTTTGGACTGCGGCAAGCCGATATGATGACCTGCTGGAATGAAAACGCCAAAGCTGCTCATGGCAATGTCGATGCCTAATATCCATACTCGCAATGTGGCCTAGATGGATCGTTGAAAGGAGGCTTACTTGCTTGGTTGAAAGGTCATGAGATGTTCAAGGAAGTCGGTCTGCCCGAAGGCAAGGTGCTGATCCCCGGCGTCGTCGAATGCCAGTCCAATTATATCGAGCATCCCGAGCTGATCGCGCAGCGGATCGGTCGCTATGCCGATCTGGTCGGCAGAGAGAATGTGATGGCGGGGGTCGATTGCGGTTTTTCGGTGCATGTCGGATCGGGCGGCGTCGATCGCGACATTGTCTGGGCGAAGATGGCGGTACTTGCTGAGGGCGCGCGGATTGCCTCGGCCAGATATTGGTAACCAATCACCAGTCAGGAAGGCGGGTGCTAACGCAGCCGCACCCCGATCCACAGCCGCCGCGGCGTACCGAGATCAATCGATCCGCCCTGGTTGCGGGTAACCACCGCCGCGTCGAACAAATTCTCAGCGCGGCCGACCAGGGCGAACCGCTTGCCCAGAGGAATTTCAGCGACCGCATCAAGGGTGGTGGCAGCGGGCAGGACATCGGTTTGCAGATCATCCTCAAACTGTGCGCCTGTGTATCGGACGGTTGTCGACAGCCGAGGGCCTTGCACCCGTGCCCAACCCAGCGTGGCGCTGAGCGCATGGGCAGCGCTTTGCGCGGAACGCAAGCCATCAAGCCCCGCTGACAAGCCCGACGCCGATACCCGCGAGTCAGTAAAGGCGTAGGAAGCGTCGAGCGACCACGCACCGCGCACCGCGCGCGCCGTTACCTCCAGTCCGCGCGCAACAATGACATCGACATTGCGGCGTTGGCGCAGATTAGGGGCGATCGTCACATTGGCAATCGCGCCCTCGAGGCGATTGTAAAATCCAGTGACGCCCATGGTTATGCCGGGCGCGGGGGTGAGATCAATCCCGCCCTCAACGCCGCGCAACCGCTCCAGCCCCAGCGCTGCATTGGCCTGCGTCGTCACGGGAAAGACGACGAACGGGCGATAGAGTTCATTGAGGGTCGGCAGGCGGAAACCAGTATAGCCCGCCGCGCGCAAGGCGACGGCGTCGCTGGCGTGGAACAGTGCCCCCAGTCGACCGGTTACTTCGCTACCTTGGCGATTGGCGAAGCGTTGATCGCTGGTGGCCAGCCCGGCGGCATTGCGTTCACGGAAGCTGCCATCGCTGATCGCCCAGAAATCTCCGCGCGCACCGCCGGTAAGGACAAGGCGGCCGATCGTCCAATCATCTTCCGCGAACAGGCCGAGCGTGCGGGTCGTGCCCCCCGCGCTGCGCCGCGCCGTCACCAGACCAGTCACCGCGCTATAGGCATCTTCAGCTAATTGCCCATCGGCCACGCGCATGTCCGCGCCGATCCGCAGCAAATGCACGGTGCTAATTGGTGGGCGCAGTTCGATCTTGCCGCCAATCCCGGTGGCTGGCGTGGCGCGTTGATCGAGCGTCAGTCGAAAGCTGGTCGCACTGATCACCTTGTTCGTGAAATTGCGTGCCTGCAGATAGGCAAGCGCATCGACATCCCACGCGCCACGATGGACCAGACGGATGCTGGCATCCTGACCCTCGGCGCTGCTATCCGCCCCGCGAAACCGCAAGGTGCGATTGTCGTCAAAGATCAGGGCACGAAACTGCACATCGGTTTGCGCCCCAAGCGGTGCCACGGCGCGCAGGCCGATCGACCAATCGCGGTAGCGCGCGCGGGCGGTGGCCGGCACGCGCTGGTTGGCCGGCGTCGTGAAATACCCGTCGCCGCGCTCAAACCGGCCCGACAGCGTAGCGAACCCACCGCCCAGATCCGGCGAGATGCTCGCCGTCACCTCCTGGGCATTGTCGCTGCCATAAAACAGGCTGCCCGCGACGGGGGGTAGATCGCGGCGCGCGGCACTGGCCAGCTCGATCGTGCCGGCCACCGCACCCGCGCCAAACGCCCCCGCGCCGCCGCCGCGCGTCACCCGTACCGACGACAAACGATCGCCGACCAGTGCGGTGAAGGGCACATGGCCAAAAAAGGGGTCAGCGATCGGTATGCCATCAAGCAACACCAGTGCTCGGCTCGATGCATTGCCGCCCAATGCACGCAGCGTCACCCCTTGCGCCGAAGGATTGGCCGATCGACTGTCTGACCGGCGGAATTGCTGAAACCCTGCCACGTCGCGCAACACATTTTCGACTCGGCCCGATGCCTCACCGACCAGTCGGTCGCGTCCAATCACTACTGATCCATAGGCCGGTGTGCCTGGCGGCAGCGCCAGGTCGCTGCCGATGACGATGATGTCATCGGGTGCTGGGGGCGTGTCCCGCGGTGGCGCGCGCTGCGCAAAGCCAGGGGCGCTGCCGACCATTAGGTACGAAGCCGTAACGAAAAGGCGAAGCGGCGCGGATGCGCCCGCTAACAGCATCCCGCCAAGCCTGCCACGGTGCGCTGACAATGCCCTCAAATGCCGTCAATTTGCGGCGGGGCCACGCGGAGTTGCGCCAATAGCGACTGCACTTCGGAATCGCCCCGCCAACGCGCAGCGATCCGCGCGGTGATGCTTGGCGAGTACCAATGCTCGCCGTGCACCTTTGCCACGTGCATTAGCTTAAGCAGTTCGACGCGGTCGCCCATTGATGATGCCCAGAAGGCCGGCACTTCGCGAATGCGCCGCGTTCCAGCGGCCAGCTGGCGGCTTGCATCGTCGATCAGCACGTGGTGCGCGGTTTTCGGATCCCGAGCGATCGCGGCCTCCAGCGCGACCGACAGTCGGACGGCCTCAGGCTCGCGGCGCATCGTCGCCATCGCGCGATATTCGCGTGCATAGCCGCGGATATCGCCCAGCCCCATATAAACCCAGGCAAGGCAATTGCTGATCGTCGCGTCGGCGGGATAGCGTATTTTCAGCTCGGTCATCATGGTCTGGGCTAGCCGGTCGTTGCCAGCTTGCCACTGGGCGCATGCATGTTCGACCGCAATCGCCTGCGAACCCGGCGCAAGCGAGCGGGCCCGTGTGTACTGACGCTCGGCTGCCTTCGCCGCCCCAAGGTCGGCCAGTATATTGGCGAACCAGAAATGCGTCTGCGCATCATTGTCGTCGAGCGCGAGCGCGCGCTTGAAAGCCTCGACTGCGGCGCGCGGTTCATTGTCCCACCAATAATCAATAAAGCCGTTCGCACGATGCGCGCTCGCCAGATTGGGATCCAGGCTTAATGCCTTTTGCGCTGCAATCCGGGCAATGCCGAACGCCTGCGCATCGCTGACAGCGCCATATTCGCGGTAGATCAGCCAAGCTTCGGCCAGGCCAGCGCGTGCTGGCGCGAAATCAGGCGCTTCGTCGATTATCTTCTCATAAAGGCGGATTGCTTCCCGAACATCTTCCGGCGTCCGCCTCGCCCAGACATCGCGCGCAGCGATGTATTTCGCCATCAGCGCGGGCGATGTTCGGCTCGCGCTGCGCGGAGAAGCATAAATAAAGGCAATTGCCACAACCGCTAAAGCGATGAGAGCCAGCCACCCGCGGCCAATGCCGACCGCACTGCGCAGGCGCCACCCACCGCCAATTGCGCCCGCGACGGTTGCGGCATGAGCGTTTGTCTGCGCCAACTGGCCGCTATCGGCATGTTGCGATCGCCAGGCTTCAAGCTCGCGTTCGATCGCGAAAACCGACTTTTGCTTGCCGCCGGGCACATAATGGACCGGCAGCCCACGCTCCTTCGCCCAGCGCGCGACCGTCGTTCGGTCTCGTCCGAAAAACGCAGCAATTGCTTTCCAGCCATTCAGCCGTTTATCTGACCCGGACGCCGGAACTTTAGCCGTAACGCCCGTCGTTGGCTCGTATGTCACGCCTTCAAAACGCGGCACGTTTACCTCGTCAACCATGCGCCGCCGTCCACTGTCCAGACCATCTATGTCATTGTTCTTGGCGATGTGCTTGGCCCAAAATGGCGCGTGACGACAACGCGCAGTGCGGCATGGCGTGCAGCCCTGGCCCCATTATCAGCTTCATTATCGTCCGACCCCCCACATCCGGATTAGCGCAGCTCAGTTTCCCTCTGGCCGAGAGCAGCGCCGAACCCGCGCTCGCCAGCCGTGTAGCAAATTGCGGCACCGCGATTTGCGCCGCCACCCTGCACGCCAGATCGCTGTAATGCCCCACTCATCTAATGTTACGCCTTACGAAGAGAGTGATCTATGAAATTCGGTGCGCGTGCAACCATGGGAGCCCCAAAGCGCGCCCTTGGCAGCGGTGGTTTCGCGCCACCCGCCGCAATGCCGTTTATCTCGTGATCACAGAGATGAAGAAGGAAACAGAAATCGGCTGTCGCGTGTGCGCCGTAGGTCTGACTGCCTTGCGAGGACACATACCAGCGACCAAAAGGGCAGCATGGTGATCGTCCCCAACGGCGGTGCAACCGGCCTGGCGGGGTCGATGGCCAGCGCCACTGGCAAAGTCGATGGTCGGGATGAGACGCCATCGACAGCACGGCGACAGCTTCCTCGATCAGCGGATTTGCGTGGCGGCAAGCGCGTCAATCGCAATTGGGGCCATATCGGGCCAGGTGTCTTGAAAGCCATTGTTGCGACTATTCAGGATGTGCAACGACAAGCAGCTTCCAAATCGCTGATCGACCCGACACCGCTGGTCATTCAATATGGTGACCTGATCATTGCTGGGTTCGCGCCGCAACGCGCCAAGGCACGCTGGCCTTGCGGTGCGAACGCAGAAAGAGGACCCGCAGCCGGTTTAGGCAAGGGCGGCCCGGCACAGGCTAAGGCCGCAAGCCCGATCGCCGCGAATGACGGGCCACCGGCAGGAGCGATCGATCTGGGGCTTCAGGTGGGTCCGGTCACGCTGGATCAGTTAAAGGCGCGCTTGGCTGACGGGCAGCCTTTTTCTTTCTTGTTCCTGCCGGAGGGCGATGCTGCAACCAAATTACAGCCAATGACCGGCAGCGAAACACTTGCCATTAATGACGAATCTGCCGAAATATATGCCGCCACGGCGGTTGGTTATGATGATCAACAAGAGGCATTCCTTGTGGTGAAGCAGTCTATCGACGCTTTCCACAAAGATTGTGAGATCATGATGCTGTCTTATGCCTATTGGGCCCACCCGGTCCTATCGCAGGACGTCTGGACCATTTGGAGCCCAAAGCCTCCAAGATGCGCCTAACGGGGTAATCCTGCGCGGATATGGCGTCGGCGACTCTGTCCAACGATTAGAAAAGGGAGGGGAAGAGACTTGAAGTTTCGATGTTCCTTTTTTGTAAAATACGGAATTTAAATGTAATTTTCTCGAACTGCCCGGGGAAAGAGCATCGGCCAAAAGCTGCTAAAACCAGAAGAAACTACCAAACTCCCGACTATTTTTTGATGATCGGTCCGCAAAATGACGTTGCAAGACCAGTACCTTGATGGTCGCTCGGCCCGTGATGCTGGTCAGACCTCGCTTGATCTTGTGCGCCAACGCTACAAGGCGGGTGAGGATGACCTCCTCGCCCTGCTCCGGGCGCAGTCTGCCTACACCAATGCTGACCGTTCAGCGGCCCAGGCCCGCGAAACGGCGCTCGCCTCCTATGCGACTCTCGTAAAGATATGGGGCTCCGGTTCGGTCAGCGCCGCCTCTGCTGTAGAATAGCAGAAGGTTCTGGCCATAACCGATCGTTTGTTCATAGAAATATGTTAATCTTGCTTGCGGACGTGGCCCTTGGGACTGAAGTTATTGGATTGAGATTTCACAATCCTTCTTTGTTGAGAAATCTCTTTGTCGCGCAGCGGACATATATATCTTTTATTTATTTCAACGAAACCGATAGACCCGCAGCGACAAAGAAGACCTTATCGGCGGCTGCTGCGACGCGTTGGTGCAAGCGGCCCGCTTCGTCCCGAAAACGTCTCGCCAGCGCATTATCGGGCACGATGCCGAGCCCGACCTCATTACTGACGATCACCAGCGGACCGCATGCACCGCCGATGGCAGACAGGAGGCCATCGCTCGCTTGGGTGATGTCGGCATCTGACAAAAGCAGATTGCTGACCCATAAGGTGAGGCAATCAACGAGCACGACATTTCCTACCACCGCTTCCTTGCCTATCGCTTCAGCCAGATTGAGCGGGCATTCGACCGTGCGCCAGCGCGGACCGCGATCCGCGCAGTGGCGTGCTATCCGCTCCGTCATTTCTGCGTCGAAGGGCTGGCCTGTCGCCAGATAGACCGGTGCAACTGCTTGGCTGTCGGCCAAGTTTTCCGCCAGCTCTTGCGCCAACCGGCTTTTGCCTGATCGCGCCCCACCTAGGAAAAACACGACGTTTGGCCCGGTCACTCTTGTCCTTTCGCGTCCCGAAGAATATCGACGCCATGCGACAGGTTTCCAGAAATGGAAATAATAGGGAACCCGGAAAGCCGATAATTTATCTGCAAGCCGGGGCTGTGCCCGCAACTGTGACCGGAGAGCGGTCGCTCCATATGCCACTGGCGGCCTTGGCTGCTGGGAAGGCGGAGCGGACGTGATGACCCGGGAGCCAGGAGACCTGCCTGTCGCAGTCGGTCCTTTGTGCCAACGGGGTGTTTGGCATGATCGGGGGGAAACCTCGCGTGACGACATCGTTGGAGGTGGCGCGCGTGAGGGTTCGGACCGTTTCGCTCTACAAAAGTCCGTGCCGTTGGCGCGTGCAACCTCGCTTTGTTCAACAAGGAGGTTCCATGCGTTACCCGTTTATTGTCCTGCTCAGTGCCATCACTCTGTCCTCGCCCGCCTATGCCGATGACCGTCCTGGGGCGGAAGGGGACGATGCAATCGTCGTCACCGCCAACCGCACCGCACAACCGCTGTCACGCGTCGGCCAGTCGGTCAGCGTCGTCGATGCCGCCGAAATTGCCCGTCGCCAGACAGCGACTGTTGTCGATATCCTCCGCACGCTGCCCGGCGTTTCGATCGTTCGCAACGGCGGCATTGGCACGGCGACGGGAGTTTTCATTCGCGGCGCGGAGAGCGACCAGACAGTGACTTTGATCGACGGCGTCAAGCTCAACGATCCGTCGTCCCCGGGCGGGGGCTTTAACTTCGGCAATCTCCTGGTCGGCAATATCGATCGGATTGAGGTACTGCGCGGATCGCAATCGGTGCTGTGGGGCAGTCAGGCAATTGGGGGGGTCATTAACATGATCACCCGGTCGCCAACCGACGCCCTGGCGATCAACGCGCGCGCTGAATATGGCTATCGCAACACCGGGCAGTTGGTTGGCAATATCTCTGGCAAGCTGGGGCCGCTATCGGCGAGCGGCGGCGGCGGCTATTTTCGAACCGATGGAATCTCTGCCTTTAGCGAAGCGCGAGGTGGCGTCGAGCGCGACGGCTATGAAAATTACGGGGCCAACGCCAATCTGAAGCTGGCGCTGAGCGACCAATTTTCGCTCGATGCGCGCGGCTGGTATTCGAATGGCAGCGTTGGAATTGACGGCTTTCCGGCACCGAGCTTTGCTTTTGCCGATACGCGGGAGATCGCGAAAACGCGGGAGATCGTGGGTTATGCCGGTGGCAATGCCGCTTTTTTTGGCGGTCGGTTCCGCAATCGGCTCGGCTTTGCCTATACCGACACACGCCGCCGCAACGATGATCAGGGCACCGAGACATTTGCTGCAAATGGCCGCAACGAACGGCTGGAATATCAGGGAGTTTTCGACATTGCCGAAGGTTGGCAGGCGACCGCTGGGTTGGAGCGCGAGACATCGCGCTTTACCTCGTCGAGCTTTGGCGGCGCGCCGACCATAGGCCGGGCCCGCCTGGACAGTGTCTATGGCCAGCTGGTGGCAACACCGATCGGTGGCCTCACCCTTACCGGCGGGGTCCGGCAGGACGATCATGACCGATTTGGCGGGGCAACCACTTTTGGCGCTAGCGGCGTCTTTCTCATCGCCAGAACGGGTCTGACGGTTCGTGCCAGCTATGCGGAGGGGTTCAAGGCACCCTCCTTGTTCCAGTTGCAAAGCAATTTCGGTAACCAGACGCTACGCCCTGAACGCGCCAGGGGGTGGGATGTGGGCATTACCGAACGCGCGTTGGGCGGCAGACTTGAAGCCGGTATCACCTATTTCAGGCGCAACAGCATCGACCTGATCAATTTCATCTCATGCGTGCCGCCATTAACAGGCATTTGCGCTAATCGGCCGTTTGGAACGTACGACAATGTCGCGCGCGCTCTGGCCGATGGTATTGAGGTAAGCTTGGCGCTGCACCCGGTCGATGCGCTTCGCGTTCAGGCCAATTACACGTATACTAACGCCGTCAACCGCTCACCGGGTGACGCGAATTTCGACAAGATTCTGGTCCGTCGGCCGCAGCATAGCGCGACGATGCTCGTCGATTATCGCTGGGGTTTTGGCCTCACCACTGGGGCTACGCTGACCCATGTTGGATCAAGCTTCGACAATGCCAGCAACAGCCGCAAGCTCGAAGGTTATGTCTTGGCAGATGTACGCCTGTCCTATCCGGTCACTCCGCGCATTGCGCTCTATGGTCGCATCGAAAACCTGTTCGACGAACGCTATGAGACCGCTTTCCGCTTTGGGCAGCCGGGGCGCGCTGCCTATATCGGCGCACGGCTGGCCTATTGATGGGAATGCCGATCACAACCGCATCTTTTGCCGTTCATGGCGGGCGGCTGGCGCTGGCACGGGCGCAATACCCGACACAGCTTGTATGGATCGATTTGTCGACCGGGATCAGTCCATGGGCTTACCCGGCAGCGATCGATGCCGAAAACCTGCGCCGGCTGCCTGAGCCGGGTGCGCTAGCCATGCTGGAGGCCGCTGCAGCAGCAGTCTTTGGCAGCGATCCGGCTGCAACGGTCGCGGTACCGGGCAGCGACATTGCGCTGCGCTTGATCGCCCGACTCATCCCGGCTCGCTCACCCGCGATTCTGGGTCCGGGGTATTCCGGGCATCGCGCGATGTGGCCGGACGCAGCTGTGTTGACCGATCTTGCCGCTGAGCATAATGATGCGCTTGTCCTTGCCCGCCCTGATAATCCTGACGGCGCGAAGGTTGACCGCGATCTTCTAGCAGACGCGGCGCGGCGTCTGGCCGCGAAGGGAGGGTGGCTGATCGTCGACGAGGCGTTCGCCGATACCGAAATCGAGCCGGGCATCGCTGCCGCGAAGTGGCCGGGCACGATCGTCCTGCGATCGTTTGGCAAGTTTTTCGGGCTGGCAGGCTTGCGGCTTGGCTTCGTCATCGCGCCGCCGGGATTTGCGGCGTCGTTGCGGCAGCTTCTTGGTGACTGGCCGATCTCCGGTCCGGCGATCGTCATCGGCACCGCCGCCTATCACGACCTTGCCTGGCAAAGCGCCCAACAACGCCGGCTTGGTGACGCAGCGGCGCGACTCGACAGCGTGCTGAGCGAGGCCGGTTTTGCAATTGCAGGCGGTACACCATGCTTCCGGCTGGTCGATACGCCAGACGCAGCTTTGCTGTTTGAGCATCTGGCGCATAGGGCGATCTTGACCCGGCCCTTTGCCGACAACCCGCGCCGCCTGCGCGTTGGCCTGCCAGCGTCCGAAACCGAAACCGCTCGGCTCCAGCACGCCCTTCAGACCGCGAGGATGACATGACCAACCCCCATGCACCCGCCGATTTCACCGCCCATAATGCCCGAATGAAGCGCGTGCAGGCGGCCCGCGCCCGTATTCAGGCGCGCCACACGCTCGAACGCGGCCTGCTGATTGTCCATACCGGCAATGGCAAAGGCAAATCCTCCTCCGCTTTTGGCATGGCGATCCGCAGTCTTGGCTGGGGCATGAAGGTTGGCATCGTCCAATATGTGAAGGGCAGTTGGGAAACGGGCGAGAAGACCTTCTTTCAGGCCAATCCTGATCTATTGACCTTCGAGGTGATGGGCGAAGGCTTTACCTGGGACACCCAGGACCGCGCCCGCGACATCGAAGCTGCACAAGCGGCATGGACGCGGTCAAAAGAACTGATCCTCGACCCCAATTATGATTTTGTCATCCTCGATGAACTCAACATTGTGCTGCGCGACGACACGCTGGCGATCGCCGAGATCGTGGATTTTATGAAGGATCGCCCGCTGACAAAACATATCTGCATCACCGGGCGCAACGCCAAGCCGGAACTGCTTGAGATCGCCGATCTCGTTACCGAGTTTCAGGAGGTAAAGCACCCGTTCAAGGCTGGGTTCAAGGCGCAGAAGGGGGTCGAATATTGATCCGTATCTTCGCTTGCTTGTTGTCGTTGGCGGCAACGTCTTGCTCGGCCGCGCTTGGTTCACCCGAGCACAAGAGCGGTGCCAACGGCCTGCGTATCGTATCGATCAATCCCTGCGTGGATTCGATATTGATGCACGTTGCCGACCATAGCCAGATTGCGGGCATCAGCCATTATTCTCAGGATCCGCGCGCTACCTCGATCCCGATCGCCCAGGCGATGCAGTTCAAGGCCACATCGGGCACGGCAGAGGAAGTGGTCGCGCTCGCACCCGATCTGGTCATCGCCGGGGCTCATGTCGCACCGTCGACAATCGCGGCTCTCAAGCGGATGCACATTGCCCTGCTTCAGCTCAGCGTCCCGGAAACTATCGCTGAGAATCGCGACCAGATTACTCAGATTGCGAAAGCGATTGGCCATGCCGATCGCGGCAAGCAGCTAAACGCGCGGATCGATGCCGCGATTGCGGCAGCGCACACCACGCAGCCGACCATCCCGGCGTTGATCTGGCAGGGTGGCGGTCTGGTACCGGGAGACGGCACACTGGCCAGCGTCTTGCTGCAGCGCGCGGGTTTTCACAATCTGAGCGGTGATTATGGCCTGAAGAAATGGGATGTTCTGCCGCTGGAATATCTCGTCGCCAGGTCACCGCGCGTGCTGTTTACGGTTGGCGATGACACAGGCTTGGATCGCATGGTGAGCCATCCCGTCATCGGGCAACTCTCCGGCAATATCGCGCTTCGCCCCTATCCGGAACGGTTGCTGCACTGTGGCGGGCCAACAATTATCGACGCGGTGGCCGAACTTGCCAGGGCAAGGCGCAGCTTGTGACGGCGCGGGCGACCTGGGCACTAACCCTCGCGCTGATCGTGGCGATGGGGCTGTCGTTGATCGCGGGCAAAGTCTGGGTCCCGCCCGCGATCCTTGGCAGTCATGACCCCCGCGCGTTGATCATCATGGAATTGCGCCTGCCGCGGACGTTGCTGGCGGCGCTGGTCGGTGCGGCGCTGGGCATGTCTGGCGCGGCAATGCAGGGCTATTTGCGCAATCCGCTGGCAGATCCCGGCCTGTTCGGCGTCTCCGCGGGCGCAGCGCTTGGAGCGGTGATTTCATTGTTCTTTGGCTATGCCGCGCAAGCGTGGCTATTGCCAATCTTCGCGCTGACGGGCGCGCTGGCGGCGATGGCGTTGCTCGCGCTGCTGGTTGGCCGGTCAGGGAGCTTGATCGTCTTCACGCTCGGCGGCGTGATCCTCTCGAGTATCGCGGGGTCGATGACCGCGCTCGCGATCAGTCTGGCGCCGACACCTTTTGCAACATCGCAGATCGTTACCTGGCTGATGGGGGCATTGACCGATCGGAGCTGGGACGATGTGCGGATCGCCCTGCCGCTGATTGTGATCGGCGTCGCGCTGCTCGCGGCGACCGCGCGTTCGCTCGACGTGCTCACGCTGGGAGAGCCCGCCGCGCGATCGATGGGGGTTGATCCGTTGCGCCTGCAGTTGTTGATCATCGGGGGCGTGGGGTTGTGCGTGGGTGCGTCGGTGGCGGCGGCCGGGATCATCGGCTTTGTCGGCCTGATCGTGCCGCATCTTGTTCGCCCCTTTGTCGGTCATCGGCCATCGGCCGTGCTGCTCCCTTCGGCAATCGCCGGTGCTCTGCTGCTGGTGGTGGCCGACAGCATCGTGCGCGCCGCACCCACCGTCAGCGAGTTGCGCCTCGGCATTGCGATGTCGATGCTCGGCGGGCCGTTTTTTCTAATACTGCTGCTCCGGATGCGGCGGCAATTGCCATGAGCCTGATCACGCGTAACCTGTCGCTGATGCTCGGCGGCGCACAAGTGCTCGATCGCGTCGACACGTGCTTTGAGCGCGGCCGCGTTACCGCCATTCTCGGCCCCAATGGTGCGGGCAAATCGAGCCTGCTCAGCTGCCTGGTCGGACTACGCCTGCCGGATAGCGGCGCCGTGGCGCTTGACGGCACGCCGCGTACACAGATCGATCGCCGCGACCTTGCCCGCCGGATCGGCTATCTGCCGCAGACTGCCGACGTGCATTGGGATGTCGATGTCGAGACGCTGGTCGCGCTTGGCCGCTTTCCCCATCGCGGACGCTGGGGCGCCAATGATGCGGATCGCAGCGCGATCGCCGCCGCAATGGCAGCGACCGATGTAACGGGCCTGGCGGGACGCATTGTCAACACGCTGTCAGGTGGCGAGCGGGGCCGCGCCTTGCTCGCACGCGTCCTTGCGGGCACGCCGGAATGGCTGCTCGCCGACGAACCGCTGGCGAGCCTTGACCCGGCGCATCAGCTCGATGTTCTCGATTGCCTACGGGCCACCGCAGGGCAAGGTGCCGGGGTCATTGTCGTCCTCCACGATCTCAATCAGGCAGCACGCGTGGCCGATGACGTTGTGCTGATGCGGCGCGGCCGCGTGATTGCCCATGGCCCGCCCGATGCCGTGCTGACACCCGATCGTATCGCTGAAACATATGGCGTCTCTTCCTTTGTCGGGCACACGCCCGACGGCCAACGGTTCCTGATCGCGACGGCGCGCGCGTGAACGATCGGGCCGCCCAGCTCATGGCCGCGCTCATGATAGAGGCAGTGATTGGCTATCCGGCTTGGCTGTTTGCCGCAATCGGACATCCCGTAACCTGGACAGGCGGCTTGATCGCCGGGTTAGACGCAAATTGGAACATCGGATCGAGCGTGAGGCGCAGGGCAATGGGGATCGCAGCCGTTAGCGTCATTGTTGCCGCATCCGGCGGCTTTGGCTGGGCTATCACGGCTGCAGTCGGGGACGGGTGGTCGGTGATCTTGCTTGTCCTCGTTGCGACCACCGCGCTGGCCCAGCGCAGCCTTCACGATCATGTCGCCGCAGTCGCGCGGCCCCTTGCTGCCGCAGACCTGCCCGCCGCCCGGGTCGCGGTATCGACCATCGTCGGACGCGATACGCAGGCCCTAAACGAGAATGACGTTAGCGTTGCGGCGATCGAAGGCCTGGCCGAAAGCTTTTGCGATGGCGTCATTGCGCCTGCCTTCTGGTTCTTCATTGCCGGATTGCCCGGATTGCTGGTCTGCAAGGCGATCAATACGGCCGATTCGATGATCGGGCATCGCGATACACGCTACCGCGACTTCGGTTGGGCCGCTGCGCGTGCGGATGATCTGGTGATGCTGGTGCCGGCACGCCTTTCGGGGATGCTGCTCGCGGCTGCCGGGCGCGGCGGGCTGGCGGTGATGTGGCGCGATGCCGGCAAGCATGCCTCCCCCAATGGCGGCTGGCCCGAGGCGGCGATGGCAGGCGTGCTGCGGCGGCGGCTCGGCGGCCCGGTAAGCTATGAGGGCGAGCCGAGCGACCGTGCCTGGCTTGGCGATGGCCCCGCGCCCGACGCTGCCGATCTGGCAAAGGCGCTGGTGATTTATCGCCATGCTTGCCTGCTGCTCTGGGTCATTGTCGGGGGCATCGCATGGCTGTGGTGATGCTGCAGGGCACCGGCTCGGATGTCGGCAAATCGGTGCTGGTCGCCGGGCTCTGCCGCCTGTTCGCCAATCGCGGCCGTAAAGTCCTGCCGTTCAAGCCACAAAATATGTCCAACAATGCCGCCGTCACCGAGGAGGGCGGCGAAATTGGCCGCGCCCAGGCACTTCAGGCGCTTGCCTGTCGTGTCCCGCCAAGCACTGATATGAACCCGGTGTTGATCAAGCCGCAATCTGACACTGGCGCACAAATCGTCGTCCATGGCCGCGTCATCGGCCAATGGGGTGCGGGCGATTATCAGGAGCGAAAGGGCGTGCTGCTCGACGCTGTGATGGCGAGCTATAGCCGTCTGCGCGAGCGTGCCGACCTTGTGATAGTCGAGGGTGCCGGTAGCCCAGCGGAGATCAATCTTCGGCGCGGCGACATTGCCAATATGGGTTTCGCGCGCGCGGCTGGAGTGCCGGTAGTCCTTGTTGGTGACATCGATCGCGGCGGCATTATCGCCTCGATCGTGGGGACCAAGGCGGTCATCGATCCGGATGACGCCGCGATGATCAAGGGCTTTTTGATCAACAAGTTTCGCGGTGACCCGCGCCTGTTCGACGATGGCTATGCCGAAATCGCGCGGCGCACTGGCTGGCCGGGACTGGGCGTGGTGCCATGGATTGCCGCCGCACGGCAGCTGCCCGCCGAGGATGCGGTGGTGCTCGATACGACTGCGGCGCACGACGGCGGGGTGACTATTGCCGTGCCCCTGCTTTCACGCATTGCCAATTTCGATGATTTTGATCCGCTGATTCAAGAGCCCGCCGTCCGGCTGGTCTTCGTGCCGCCCGGCCAGCCGATCCCGGCGGAGGCCGCGCTGATCATCCTGCCAGGGACCAAGGCGACCATCGCCGATCTCGCTTTCCTGCGGGCACAAGGGTGGGATATCGATATTGCCGCGCACGTCCGACGCGGCGGACACCTGCTTGGGATTTGTGGTGGCTATCAGATGCTGGGCGCGCATATTTCAGATGCAGACGGCATTGAAGGCCCGGCGCAACGCGTCGCCGGGCTCGGCCACCTCCCCATCGAAACCCGCCTTACCGGGGACAAGCGCCTGACCGCGACCAAAGGCACGAGCATCGCTGATAACGCCTGCTTTTCCGGTTATGAAATCCATGTTGGCCGTACTACTGTCTCGCCGGGTACGGCGCCGCTTTTACGGTTGACCAATGGCACAACGGATGGCGCGGTCAGTGCTAATGGCCGCATTGCTGGGTGCTACATCCACGGTCTTTTCGATGACCCGGCGCAGCGCGCGGCATGGCTCAAGCGGATCGGCGTCGCGTCAGACGGCGTGGCGCAATCCGTTCGCGTCGATGCCGCACTTGATGCGCTGGCGTTAGCGCTCGAGGCGCATGTCGACATCGAACGGTTACAGGCAATCGCAGGGATAGACGCATGATCGACATCGCTACCGCCTGGGCGCATCTGGATGCACTTGCCAAGCCGCAGCGCAGCCTTGGCCGACTGGAAGCACTCGCGGCGCGTTTGGCGGTCGTCCAGCAGCGGCTAGACCCTGAGACCAAACCGCGGGCGATCACGCTTTTTGCCGCTGATCACGGGGTCGTGGCGCAAGGCGTTTCGGCCTGGCCATCGGCGGTGACTGGGCTGATGATGGGCACAATCATCAGCGGACGGGCAAGCAGTGCGGCGTTGGCAACCGCGCAAGGTTGCACGCTGCGGCTCGTCGATGTCGGCGCACTTGCGCCGCCGCCCGAACCATGGCCCGATCATTTTCGCCTAGCCGCTGTCGCGTCGGGTACGGCCGACTTGTCGCAAGGGCCAGCGATGACGATCGACCAGTTCGACCGTGCATGGGCCATCGGCGCCGAAGAGGCCGAGCGCGCTCTTGCGGCGGGCAATCATATCCTGCTCACAGGCGAGATGGGGATTGGCAACACCACGCCAGCCGCTTGCCTGACTGCCCTGCTGACCGGCATTGCGGTCGATGTTGCGGTCGGGCGCGGGGCCGGGGCGGACGATACGGTGCTCGCTATCAAGCGACAGATCGTTGCCGATGCCGTCGCCCGCGCCAACGCCGTGCTGCCGCACGATCCGCGGGCGGCGATCGCGGCTGTTGCAGGGTTCGAGATTGTCGCCATGGCGGGTTTCTTTGCGGCTGGTGCCGCCGCGGGTGCGACTTTGCTGCTTGATGGGTATGTTGCCACCGCAGGCGCACTGATCGCAGAACGCCTTGTGCCCGGCACCGCGAAACAGATCATCGCCGCCCACCGTTCTGCAGAACCGGGTCATGGCGCAGCGCTCGTCCATCTCGGGCTCGAACCGCTGCTCGATTGGGAAATGCGGCTGGGCGAAGGCACTGGGGCGCTGGTCGCGTTGCCGCTGCTCGACAGCGCCGCCGCTCTCCTGCGCAACGTCGCGCGGTTGGCGGATCTCGGCGTCTAATGGCTGGTCGCTGTCCATCCTGGGCACCCCCCTTGTTGGCGGTGCAGTTTCTTACCCGACTCCCCGTGCCCGCGACCGACCGGCTCTCAGCGGACGCCGTGCGCACCGGGCTGACGCGCGCGGTTGGGTGGTTTCCGCTCGTCGGCGCGCTGATCGGCGCGGTCACGGCAACATCGGTAATTGGCGCCATGGCGATCTGGCCGGTGCCCGTTGCGGTCATGCTTGCGCTGGCCATCGAAGCGCTGTTGACGGGCGCTTTTCACGAAGATGCGGTTGCCGACTTTTGCGATGCATTTGGCGGCGGCCAGACGGCAGAAGACGTGCGCCGAATCATGAAGGACAGCCGCATCGGCAGCTATGGCACGGTCGGGCTGGTGTTGGCTCTTGGCCTGCGCGCGACATTGATGGTCACTGTGCTCGAGCGCTTCGATCCGCTTTCGGCGGCTCTTGTCATCACAGCATCGGCCTGTTTCGGACGCTGGCTGATTGTCGCCCTGATGGTCAGTGTGAACCCGGCACCGAGTGGCACTGGCCTTACCAAGGACATTACCGCAGGCGCGGGCTTGCGCAGCTTGGCTTTGGCATCTCTGCTCGCCCTGCCGGTCCTCATTCCCTTCGCCCTTCATGCACCGCTTGCAATGATCGGGATCCTGGCGGTCAGCTTGGCTTTCCTGCTGTGGTTTCGTGCCTTCCTTCTCCGCCGGATTGGCGGGAGTACGGGCGACTGCCTCGGCTTCGCGGCCTATGTCGGTCAACTTCTGCTGCTCCTGGCGGCGGCAGCGGTCGCGCCATGACTGCCGCACTCCTGATGGTGCGCCACACAGCGGTCGCGCGACACTGGAAAGGACGCTGCTATGGGGTAAGCGATGTTGGCCTATCCCGCGCTGGCGCTGCGCATGCCCGAGCGCTCGCACCGATATTTGCGGCATGGCGTCCTGACATAGTGATCCATTCCGATCTGCGTCGAACGCGCATGCTCGCGCTTCAGGTTGCCGCGATCGCAAAGGTTGACGCTGTTGCCGACGCCAGTTGGCGAGAGCGGGATTTCGGCGATTGGGAAGGAAAGAGCTGGCTGGCAATTTACCGCAGCACCGGCAATGCCATGGACGGGATGATCACTGCGCCCGACAGTTTTCGCCCGGGCGGCGGCGAGACAACGACGGAACTGGCAGACCGCATATCGGATGCTATCGCCCGATTGACCGCGCAGCGTATCGTCATCGTCACTCATGGCGGGCCGATTGCAGCAGCCCAAGGAAGATCAGCCGGCCTGCCCGAACGTGCCTGGTTGGCGCTGGTGCCGCGTAATGGTGAAACCTGGGAGCGGCCCGCAAACGCAAGTTCTTGTTGAAAGCAGCGATCTGAAACTGGCCCTTTCCCGCCAGGGTGTTGTCAGTCTACAGTGAACTCGTCTCCGTGAGCTGCACCCTGTTTGTGGTCCCGTGTCCGACCTCCGGCTTCTGGGTATTGCAGAGCATCTTCATCGCCGCTTTGTACGATGCTGGGCCATCGCTGACGATCGTCTCAGGAGAGCCGTTGCGCTTCAGCGCCTTCTTCATGAAGCGCAAAGCTGCCTCCTTGTCGCGGGTCTTGGTGATGTAGCTTTCGAGGATCTCGCCGTCCTGATCAACCGCGCGCCAGAGATCGACCCATGCGCCATTCAGGTTGGCTTCGCCGCCCTTCGGGTCACGTACATCTCGTCCAGGTGCCATCGCCAATGGCGAAACCCGCGCATCCGACTGATTCTTGGCCGCTGAATGTCGCCAGCGAACATTGGCCCAAACCGGTTCCACCACATCCGCACGGTCTCATGACACAGGTCGATGCCGCGCTCGAAAAGCAGATCCTTGACGTTCCGCAGCGATAGCGGGAACCGCACATGCATCAGCACCACAAGCCGGATCACCTCCGGCGACGAGTTGAAACAGCGAAAAGGGGAGGGAGGTCTGGCTCTGGATTTCCGGCTCATTAGCGCCCGCTAGCAGTCCCGTCGCTGACTGCCACATTGGTTTGACAGCGCCCGGGCGGCTAGTCACATCGCGCAATCACAGTTTGGAAGAGACGTGCATCTCAGCTGCGCCTAACGAAGACTCCGCTTCTACATCCCTGGCACGGCACGCTTGCGCGGCGAGAAATGCCAATGCCTAATAGGAAAACGGTCGGTTGCTTGCTTTCATAGTACCGTTTGCCATTTGCGCAGCTAACTGATCCTCAGGATGGGCGATAATCAGGATATTGCTGCGCCACCGTCGCTGCGTCAGGATCTCGATGGCCCGGTGGATGCCGGGTTCGTTTATGCCAATCTCCGGCGCAACACAGTCGCTAACTTTGCCCATGGCATGCTGGGGATGACCGGATTTCGGCTGATTGCGGCGCCAACCTTCGTGCCCAGCTACATCTTCATGCTGACGGGGTCGAGCTTTGCGGTCGGACTGGCGCAGGCCGTCCAGCAGGCGGGTTCGGTGATCTCGCCGATGCGCAGCGCCAGCGCGATCGAGGACAAGCTCCTCATCATGCCCTATGCCCGCCGTACCGGGATCGCGATGCGGATGCCGCTGGCGGTAATCGCGCTGACCGGTTGGTTCCTAGGCGGCCATTCGTCGATGAACTGGCTGCTGGCGGCAATCACCATCGCTGCCTTATTTGTTTTTGGCTATTTCTCCGGCGCGCAACGGGTTGCGTTCCAAATGTTGATGGCCAAGGTGATCCCTTTGAAATTGCGCGGCCGGTTGCAAGGCTGGCGCAATTTCTGTGGCGGTGCCATCGCCGCTCTTTTGAGCTGGTGGGCCGGATCCACGCTGATTGAGCACAATGTTCTCGGTAACGGGTACGCCACGACATTTGCGATCAGTTTCGTGCTGACCAGCCTGGGCCTGACGATTCTGGTGCTGATGCTTCGCGAACCTGAAAGCCGGTTGCGCCGGCCAACAATGTTGCTGCGCCACCGGCTACGCGAATTGCCCAAGCTCCTCGAAAACAGAGACTACCAGGAATTTCTGCGTGCTCAGCTGGTGGCGATGATTGGGCGCACGGCGATCGCCTTTTGCATCCTTTATGCAGGTGGCAGGATGCACCTGACGGGAGCGACATTGGGGTTTCTTAGTTTTGCGTTCCTCGGTGCCGACACGGTGTCAAACGTGGCCTGGGGAGCAATTGGTGACCGTCGCGGGTTCCGGATCGTGCTGCTATTGGCGCTCTCGCTGTGGGTCGTTGGCTATGCGATGATATTGGCGGCAACCAGCCTTGCAGGGTTCATCGCCGCATTTGCGGCCCTTGGCGCGGCCATCAGCGGGTACACGATCGCCGCACAGACGTTGGTGCTTGAGTTCGGACGGCATGAGGACATCCCGATGCGGCTGGCGCTTTCGGCCACGGTTGAAACCAGTGTCGCCTCGATTGGCCCGCTCATCGGTGGGGCAGTTGCCGCGCTGATCGGCTTTCGTCCGCTGATCGAATTTTCGATGGCGGTAATGGTGATGGCGGTAATCATCGTCTGGTGGCGCGTGGGCGAACCCCGTCAGTTCCCAGCAAAATAGCCAGAATTGGCTCGCTTTTCAGCTGATTTCTGGTTTCGAAATTCAGATTTTTGGACGATCCGACTGTGGATTGGTGTTCAACGTGAAACGCTATCAATGTCTTCCTAGACATTGATAGAGAAGGATTTTTACTGGCATCCAATCGTAAAATGGGCGCCGCTTGGGACCCGGCACGCCAAAACTGATTGCGAAAGGCGCATGCTGGCGTCGACTAAGCCTGATCTTCGTTATTTCTCGCCAGATTATTGTGTTCCGGCGTTTGTCAGTGTGCTGCTTAGCATCTCTTCACGGCCCTGACGCAAATCAGCCCCGCTGCGGGTGCGCGGCTCCGGTCCGGTGCCCAGCCCGCGCCACAAGGCCGAGTTGAACGCTGCGGTGTCCAGCGTGTCTTCGGTACGAAAATTCTGGCCCTTCATCGCCGCCGCCCAATAAGCGGCGGTATGTGGTGGGCGGATCGCGGCGACTTTGGGGACAACGAATCGGTCAGCGGTGATCGGGAGTTGCGTGCTGCGCAGCACCTCTGCGGCGACCGCGCGGTAATCCCAGCTTGTCTGATTGAGGTCGAAGATATCGGCCATTGGCGCGGCCATGGCGTCATTCAGCCCCAGGGGTTCGATCCCCAGCACCCCCTCGATTGTGCGCAACATGCTGACCGTTGTGTACCGGGTCGATACCAAAGCGCGTTGGCGGACATAGGGTCCGACGACAAAGGCAATGCTGCGACGGGCATCGACATGGTCGGTGCCGTTTTGGGCATCATCCTCAATCACAAAGACCAAGGTTGAATCCTTGAACTTGCTCTGTGCGATCCGCTCAACGACCATGCCGACCGAATAATCATTGTCGGCCATCTGCGTTTCGACGGTGTTCACGCCGTCAACGCCCTCGGCAAAATCGCCGAAATGGTCGTGTGACAGGCGCAGCAAAGTCAATGCGGGCATCGCATCTGCAGCTTCCTGCTGTGCAAATTCGCGCTCCCATTCGAGAACGCGCCAGTAATCGGGCAGTTTTTGGTCAAAACCCCGGAAATAGGGGTCGCTGCGATCGGCAAGCGCGATCGATGCCGGGGTGTAGATTCGCCTACCTTCCTTGAAGGGATCGCGGATCACCGGCACGGCGCCAGGGTCCTTGCTGTCATAAACCGACGCATCGGCAAAGCCATAGTTGCGCACGCTGAGGCCAGCACGCAGCGCCGCGTCCCACAAGAAACCCTGACCGGGTTCATTGTCGCTGTCGCCATCGGGAGCGGTCAGCAAGGCGTGGCCAGGCAGAATATCATCGTCATCGGGGATCGCGGGATTTGCCATTCGCCGAGCTTCTTTGCTCAGGCTGGTCGCCACATTGCGATCGAGCTGTTCGGCCTCATAGGCAAGGCCGCGCTGCGCATAATTTACCGGGGCGGTCTTTTCTAACAGGTCGGGCACCCGCCCCGCCGTCGTCCAGGTCCATCCGGTGCTCGATTGCTCCCCGCTGTCATAGAAATTGTCGAGCGTCACGAAATTTGTCGCCAGCGCGTGATGGTTGGGTGCCAGTGCTGCGCCCAATATGGCCAGTTTGGGATCACCATTGCCGACAGGCAAGTCACCCAGCACCTGATCATAAGTGCGGTTTTCCTTGACGATAAAAATGACGTGTTTGATGCGCTCGCGCACCGCGGCCATCGTTGCATCCGCAGCAGCGCGTGCTGCATCATTGTCGAGACCGATATTCTTTGCCACTTGTCGCGTGGTGCTGGCCAACGCCGCCGTGCCCGGCATCGGGAAGTGCAGCAGCCCGGCCTTTTCCAACTGGAAGATATATTGGTTTGCCGCCCCGCAAGCGGTGGGCTGCGCCTTTACAACGGCCAGTTTGGGCGCACAGCCAAGCGGATTGGGACCGGGCACGCTTTTGCGGTTAACAACAAAAACCCGGCTGCCATCGGCACTTGTCGCGACTGCAGACGGATACCAGCCGGTTGGCACCAACCCATCAACGCGCGCACCCTTTGCCATGGGCGTCACCATCGCAACGGCATTCACGCCGCCATAGGTGACAAGCAGCCGATGATTGGGGGTCATCGCCAAGCCGTTGGGGTTCAGCCCCTTGGGCAACGTGCCCGCATCAATGGCATCGGGCAGGCCCAGGCGCGGTTCAGCGATCAGCCGGTCGGTCACGGTGTTGATCATCGCCAGCCGGTCAGCATTGTCCTCGGTGGCATAAAGACGCTTTGATACGGGATCGATCAGCAGCGCCGTCGGCTCACCGATCGTGGCGATACGGTGGACGACGGCCATCCGGTCCGCGCCCACGCTCAGCTTCACAATTTGGCGGTCGCGCGGGGCTGAAACATAAGCGCTGTTTGCCCCTGCCCAAATGACCGCAAAGGGAAACTCACCGCCCGCAACGCCTTTCGCCGCGGGATCGATCTTGCCTGGGCGCAAATCCTGTTCGGCGATCACCCGTTTGCCGTCGAGATCAACCAGGCTGATTGAGTCGTTATAATAATTTGCAACCAGGGCGCGGTGGCCATCCGGGCTGACCGCGACCCCGGCCGCTTGCGGCTTTACATCGGCGCCATTGCCCGCCTTGTGACCCAGCTTGATCGCAGGTGTGCTCTCCGTAAAGCCCGCCGCGCCGCGGGCGAAAACATGGACGTTATCGTCCACCCCGCCACCGACGATGAATCCTTGGCCGTTGGGTGTCCAGGCAATGCCCGAATAGCTGTTGGGTATCATCAGCGTTTGATCGAGCGTGCTGCCCTTCGCGTCGATGCGGTAAACGAAAATATATTGTTGCGATTGAAGCAGGCTGATCGTGCCCTTGGCATCATTGACGCGGTTGAAGCCGCTGGTGAGCACCAACATGCGCGTTTTGTCTGGGCTGACCGCGATTGCGGCGGCGCCGTCTGCAACATAATCGGGGATTGGTCCGGCATGCGCGACGAGCGGCTCAAAATGTGCGCCAGGTGCAGCGAGCGGGGTCAATGCCTGACCGGTCGGCAGGTGCTGGGGCGCGTCGGAAGCGGCGGCCGCGCTGGTGCCAAGCAGGCTGAACGCCGATGCGCCGATGAAGATGGCGATTTTCACTGCAACGGCTCCCCAGACTTTTGAGCAACAGGACTTATCACTGCGACGATGTCGATTACATGACAAAAGATCGCGCCGCCCAGCAGGGCATCTTCCTGCACCCCAAAGATCGGGGCATTTGCGCTGCCCGTGCACTTGGCTGCGTCCCAAGAAAAGCAGCATCGTGACCGGTTGGGGGGCGCCGTATGGCCACATTTCCCCATCGCTTTGATCGTCCGGAATGGCGTTACGCAAACCAAGGGCCCTTACCTCGCGGACATCGCCCTCGCCCTCGCGGTGAACACCATCGTGGCGCGAAGGATTGCATTGCGCTTTGGCTGTTCCCCCCGATCGTCGCTCACTCAATGCTGTCCATCTTTTCTCGGTTCACTGTCCGTTGAAAAGAAGTTGCTCTGCGACCGGCGTGGTTTCAGGCAAATAGCAATATGCCCAGACCGGCTGGGATTGCGAAGACTATTAGGGGAACCCCACAACTCGCGTCGGCGCGCCCTGATAGCGGGTGCCGGCGTTCAAGGCCTCGGCCTTCATGATCACGCTTCCCGCGCCGACATGGGCATCCTTGCCGACCACCGCTCCGTATAGCGGCACCGTGCCCGCGCAAACCGTCGAGCCGGCCTCAAATTTTACCGGGCCGACCTTCAGGACGCGGTCTTCGAATGTGTGGGCTTGGTAGCTGGCGCAGGCGGTGGCGTGGTCGCCTACTTCGATCATGTCGGGATCGACGACCTGGCTGAATTGCGGGCCTAGCACCGCGCGTTTGCCGATCTTGAGGCCCATCAGGCGCAAATATGGAGGCAGGAGGAACGTGCCCTCGAGCCAGTCGAGTGGGACGCGGGCGAGCTTTTGCCAGCACACATAGAAATAGTCCCAGCGGCTACACCAGCACGACCACAGCGCGTGCTGCGCGGGTTTGACGCGGCCAATCAGGCACCATTTGATCACGATGACAGAGAGCGCGGAGAGCATGATTGGGGTGAGCGTGGCGAGGGGGAGGACGACGAGGGCGAACGTTACGCTGCTGGTTGTTGCCTCGCCGCGCGCGATCAGGCCGTACCACAGTGTACCGAGCAGCAGCGGCGGGATCGGCAGCAGAAAGCGCGCGGTCTCCCACATCACGCGGTTCACATAGCGGAGCGTCGAGGGCTTGTGTGTCAGGCTGATGTCGCTCGCCATTTCGACCACTTCGCGGCGGGGGAGGTCGAAGCTGGGGTGACCGAAGCGGGCATGGCCGCTGGTGATTTTCGTGTCATCGGCCACGGTACAGACGCCAATCAGGATGTCGTCGGGCAGGTGCGATCCGGCGGGGATGACCGCATGGTTCCCGAGGAAGGTGTGGCGGCCGAGACTGGTCTGGGCGAGCGTAACCGTGCCTTGCCGGACCTTTGCGCCGCCGAGGTAGATGCCGTCGGCGAAGAAGGTTTCTTCGCCGATCGTGACCAGTTCGGGCACCACGTCGATGATCGTGCTGATTTCGCAATCGCGGCCCAGATCCATGCCCGCCAGTCGCAACCAGTGCGGCCAGTAGAGCGTGCCCGAAAGCCATTGACCACTGGCGGTGAGCATCGCGCTCTTCATCCAGACGCGCAAGTACGCGCTACTCCAGCGGGGGATTGTACCGGGGCGGACGCGCCCCAAAGCGCGCATCATCAGCGCCGAGGCGACTAACGTAAGCGGGGTGGTAAGGACGGTGACACCCAGGATCACCGCCGCCACGCGGGAGGCGAAATCGGGCGCGTAGAACCAACGCCACAGCATGTTGGGGGCAATATCCGCCGCGTGCGCGGCGCCGATCAGTATCGCCTCGGTGGGGAGAGCGACCACAAGCGCAAGCAGGGCTTCAGCGCCGAGCAGCCGCGCGCCATAGCCGAACGGGGTGAGCGTGGCGGCCGGTCGGGTGATCGCGGGGAGCGGCGGAACGGGGCCGATCGAACGCGCGGGCACGCCGTCCCAAACTTCGCCCGCCGACACGTGCATCCCTGGGTTGAGTGCCGAAAGCGCGGTGACCACGCTGCCCGCGCCTATGGTCACATCGCCGCAGACGATGGCGCGTGATTCAAGGCTCGCTCGGGCCTCCAGCGTGATCGGCCCGACCACGATATCGCCGCGATCGAGTTCGACGAGGCTCAACACGCAATCCTGCGCTATCGCCACATCATCGCCTAATGTCAGCAAGTCCCACCCACCGCGGCGCAAATCCACGCCGCGGTGGATGTGAACGCGGTCACCGATCTGCGCGCCGAGCGCGCGCAGGGCCACGATCTGCAAGGCGCTGCCCTGGATCAGCGGCCATGGCACCACCCGCGCGGCGAGCAGGACGAGCCAGTGACGCAAGTAATATGCGCTCCACACCGGCGCACGGATCGGGCGGTAGGTACCGATCACCAGCCGCTTGACTGCGACCGCGAACAGGATTGATCCGGGAATATAGGCGGCCAACGCCAGCGCGGTGATGATCGGGAACAGCACGATCATCTCGCTAAGGCTGAAGCGCGCGAACAGCGCCGGGATCAGCTTGAATGCGGCGAGGTAACCACCCCACGAAGCGACAGTAACCACCGCCCAAAGCGCGGGTAATTGCACGCAGTTGGCGAGCAGCACATTGGCCTTGCCGTGGCGGACCAGCGGGGCTTCATCCTCGTCCTCGCTGGTGCCGCCGCCCGCTGCGATTAGTTCGGCTAATGCGCGGATCGTGCGTGCTTCGTAGATGTCGCTAACGGTGACGCGCACGGTTTCGGGGTGATCGCGCAACAGCGTGACCAGCATCGCCGCACGCAAGGAATCGCCGCCGAGGCCCTCGAAAAAATCCTCCACCACCGAGGGCGGGGCGGCGCGCGCCAGAACATCGGCGGCGGCATCAGCGATCAAGGTCTCGAGAGCGCCCTCAGGGGCGACGGCCTCGCCGGTCTCGGGTTCCGTGCCGATGTTGAGCACGGGCAGCAGTCGGCGGTCGAGCTTGCCCGCCACGCTCACCGGCAGCGCGTCGATCAGCCCGATCCGCTGCGGCACCATGTAATGCGGCAGCGTCTCGGTCAGCGTGGCGCGCAAACCTTCGGTGTCGGGCGGCGAGGCGGGATCGCTCGGCACGACATGCGCGACCAGTGCGGCGCCGCCCGGGCGATCTTGCATCGTCACCGCTGCCGCGCGCACCCCAGGCAGGGCAGCCAGCCGCGCCTCAATCTCGCCCAGTTCAACCCGGTAGCCGCGGATCTTGACCTGTGCGTCGATGCGACCGTGGTAGTGTAATTCGCCGCTGACGGGATCCAGGTGCACCAAATCGCCGGTGCGGTAAACGCGACCATAGCGCGGGTGATCAACGAACTTTTCGGCGGTTAGTTCGGGCCGGTTGCGGTAGCCGCGCGCCAGACCGACGCCCGCCATGCACAATTCGCCGTGGGTCCCGCTCGGCACTTCAGCCAGCGCATCATCGAGCACCAGCGCGGTCATGCCCGGCACCGCCCGCCCGATCGTAACCGGTGCGTCCGGCGTCACGTCGCCGCGCACGCAGGTCACTGCGCATTCGGTTGGGCCGTAACCGTTGACCATGCGCTTTGCCTTCGACCATGTCGCTGCGACGTCGTCGGGCAGTGCCTCTCCGCCAACGTAAAGCAGCCTGAGATCGGGCAGTTCGCGCTGTGGGTCCGTGCACCCGGTGGCGCGCAGCAACGTCGGCGGCGGAGTCAGCGCAGTCGCGCGTTCGCTGCGCAGCCAGCCGACCAGATCGGGGCCAAGCCGGGCCGTGGCATCGTCCATCGCCAGCAGCGTCGCACCGCTGGCCAGTGCCATCCAAATCTCCTCGACCGAGCTGTCGTAAGCGGGCGAGGAACCCTGCACCACGCGGTCGCCCGGGCCGAGGCCGAAAAACCGCGTATCGCCCGCAACCAGATTGGCGATCGCGCGATGCTCGATCATCACGCCCTTTGGCTTGCCGGTCGTACCCGAAGTATAGATCACATAAGCTAGGCTGTCGGGCCGGATGTCGGCCGGGCAGGGCGCGCGGTCAGGGCTTTTGGCGAAGACCGCGATATCGTGGACCAGTCCTTCCGATAGGCCGATCAAACGCAATTGCGCAGCACCTTCAGCATCGCTGAGCACCAGCGGGCTGGCGGCATCTTCGATCACCTCGCGCTTGCGCGCGTCGGGGAAGGCCGGATCGAGGCAGGTATAAGCCGCACCCGAGCGTTGCACCGCCAGTTGCGCGATCCACAGCCACACCGTCCCGCGCGACAGCAGCAGCGCCACGATTGGCTCGTCGAGCCCCGCGATCCGCGCAGCGATCCGCTCGGCCAACGCCTGCACGCGCGCGTCGAGCTCGGCGTAAGTCAACGTCTGCCGATCGGGCCGCCCACGCCCCGGCGGCACGTCGATCGCCAACGCGTGCGGATGCCGCGCCACGCTGGCAGCGAGGACTTGCGGCAGCAGCGGGTGCGCGGCTTCGCGGGCCTCCTGGTCGAGGGCAATGGTGGCCATGCGGCAAAAGTCCAAGTTCATCGGCCGCCGCTCTGCCGCGCCCTGCCGATCCGATCATGCCCGTTGTCATAGCGCTGCCACTCGCCCGGTCAATCACGGGCATGATCCCGCGCGCTTGGTGCTGTCAGTGCGATGCAAACCCGTCTCAACACGATGCAGATCGGGCTTTGAGGGCGACGTTCAGCTGGCAAGCGACTGCCACTCGGTCAGTGCGGCTGAGCGGCGCTTCTTGAAGGTTTGGCGATCGACGATGTGGCCTTTAAAACTGGCCTGAAGGGCGGCGAAGCCAATTAATTATAGACATTAGAGTGCCAGCGCTAATTTCGAAAACCCCGCATCCCGCCGATACAGCGTTACAGTCCCTCGCTCTCGACCGTCGGGCCAACGCGATTCTACCGGAAGCTTATGGTCTGATGGCTCAAATCGATTCCGCGCTCGAACAGCAAATCCTTGATGTTTCGCACCGACAGCGGAAATCGCACGTTCATCATGCCGACCAGCCGGATGACTTCGAGTGGCGAGCCGAAGCACTGGAAAAGGCCAGTGCGCCTCAATAAGCCAATGCACAGCCGTCAGCACGCATCTCGCTCGCCGCTGCATAGACCCTTGTATCGCCGTCCATCCGGCGCTCGACGCATTCGTAGCGACCGAACCCACCGTCCGGCTCGCCGATCGTCCAACCAAGCTCTGCTAAGCGCTGCTGCGTGGCAAGCGGCACCCCTGATTCTAATCGCAGTAACCCGCGCGGACCAAGGCCCGACGCATCCTCCCCCATCGACTGGGACGATCCCTCGTGATGCCAGCGCGGTGAATCACCCGCCGACTGGATTTCCAGGCCGTAATCGACACGGTTCGCAATAATCTGCGTTTGGCCTTGAGGCTGCATGTCGCCGCCCATCACGCCAAAGCTCATCCACGGATCGACGCCACGTGTCGCAAAGCCCGGGATAATCGTTTGGAACGGTCGCTTGCCGGGGGCGTAGATATTGGGATGCCCGTCCTGGAGACTGAAAAGCTGCCCGCGATCCTGAAACATGAAGCCCAAGCCGTCTGCGACAAGACCTGATCCCATACCACGAAAGTTCGACTGGATCATCGACACCATCATGCCATCCTTGTCGGCGCAACTGAAATATGTGGTGTCGCCATGGCTTGGGGCTTGCCCAGGATAGACTGGGTCGAGGATGCGGTCGAGCCGGATCAATTTCGCACGCTCTTTCGCATAGTCTTTAGAAATCAGCCATTCGACCGGCACCTTGCTGAAATGCGGGTCGGCGTAAAAGCGCGCACGATCCTCATACGCAAGTCGCTTTGCCTCTGCCTGAAGATGGATCGACAAAGGGGATTGGAAACCTGCGCCGCCGAGATCGAACGTCTCCAATATGTTGAGCATTTGGAGCGTCGCAATCCCTTGCGTATTCGCGCCGAGCGCCAGAACATCCACGCCCCGATAGTTTGTTTTGTGCGGCTCGATCCATTCTGATCGATGTGCCGCCAAATCCTCGGCCCGCAGCCAGCCGCCGATCCGCTTGAAGTATCGATCGATCACCTGCGCAATGTCGCCCCGGTAGAACGCATCGCACCCGCCCGCCGCGATCGCTCGATAGGTGCGGGCTAAATCAGGATTGCGGAATACCTGCCCTGCCGCAGGGCCTTTGCCGTCCGAGAGGCCGTAGGTCTTGAGCGCGTTGGTGGTTTCCTCGATGCCGCTGCCCGGCTTGCGGAACGCGGCCATGCTTTGTCGGATATAATGGGCTATGATGTCGGGCACTGGCGCACCAGCTTCGGCATGGGCAATCGCGGGCGCGAACAATTCAGCCCATGGCAGTCGACCGTGTCGTTTGTGCATGGTCCACCATGCATCGACCGCGCCGGGCACGGACACCGCCACGGCACCGAGAGGCGGCAATGCGCCGCCGCGCGCACGGGAACGGACTATGTCTAGGCTGAGGCCCATCGGCGACGCGCCTGACCCGGCCAATCCCTCGACCTTGCGCTGCTTTGGGTCCCAGATCATCGCATAGGCATCACCGCCAATGCCGCATGCTGTCGGTTCCAGAAAACCCAGACAGGCGTTGATGGCGATCGCTGCATCCACTGCGGACCCGCCACGGCGAAGGATGTCGATCCCTGCCTGTGTCGCTAGGGGATGCGCAGTACCCGCTGCCCCGTTCAATCCATATGCGGCCGTTCGGGACGCGAAGCTGGCGCCAACTGGTCGGTTGCCGGCGCTGACGTCGGGTCGGAGAAAACGGTCTTCGCCGGTGGTCCAGCGATGAGGCAGCCCGGAAACGCCGGTCGGGGAGGCTGCAGCCGCCCCTGGACCCTGCAGTTGAGGGCCGGTCTGAGGAGATTGTGCCAACGACATTCCGGGTATGAGCGCCGCACCCGGCAGCGTGGCAAGAAATGTACGACGATGCATGATGGAGGCCCCCGCTGCAGCAAAGCGATCTTTGCGCTCCGCGCCCGCTTCCGCAAGAGGGTACAAGGATGATCGGTGCTGTCAGTCTTGTGCGAACTCGTCTCTCGACGATGCAGATCGGGCTTTGAGGGCGACGTTCGGCTGGCGAACGACTGCTACTCGGCCAGTGCGGTTGAGCGGCGTTGCCTGAAGGTTTGGCGATCGACGATGTGGCGTTCAAGATTGACCCGAAGGGCGGCGAAGCCAACTGATTATGGACGGTGGCGTGGACCGAGGCGAACTTTTGCAGCGTCTTCATTCGCCTGAACCGGAGCATCGCGCGCTCGCTTCGTCGGAAGGGAAGGTGACTGTTCTCGACCCGATTGTTCGCCCATCGGCCAATCTCGTGACGATCCAGATTCCCCAATTCGCGCATGGCGGCGGGGTAGGATTTTAGCCCGTCAGTGACGATCGTTTCAGCCTGCCCATAGCGCTTCAGCGCCTTCTTCATGAAGGCGAGTGCCGCTGATTTATCCCGCTTTTTCGTGACGTAGCTCTCGAGGATTTCGCCTTCGTGATCGACGGCCCGCCAGAGGTAAACCATCTCCCCATTCAGGTTGGCTTCGCCGCCCTTCGGGTCACGCACATCTCGTCCAGGTGCCAACGTCGATGACGAGACCCGCGCATCCGACTGATCCGTTGCCGCCTGATGTCGCAAGCGAACATTGGCCCAAACTGATTCCACCACATCCGAACGGTTTCATGACACAGGTCGATCCCGCGCTCGAATAGCATGTCCGCGACATTTCGCAGCGACAGCGGGAAGCGCACATACATCATCACCACCAGCCGGATCACTTCGGGCACGAGATGAAACAGCGAAAAGGCGAGGGAGGCTTAGCTCTCGATTTGCGGCTCATTCGCGTCCGCTATCAGCACCGCCAGCCGACTGCCACATTGGTCTGACAGCGCCTTTGCAGCGTCAGGTTTTTTGGGGAGCGATTATGGGAACAATCCCCAAGGAAGTAATTTTATCTAATAAAATCAATGGCAGATGGCGGAGCGGGAGGGATTCGAACCCTCGATACGCTTTTGACGTATACTCACTTTCCAGGCGAGCGCCTTCGACC